>CAZOHX010000338.1:0-4144 GCA_964579315.1 uncultured Saprospiraceae bacterium | reverse complement strand
ACAAAAATGCCTATTTTCTGCCTAAAAATAGGAGCACCTAAACAGTTACGATTAAAGCAAAATTTTAAGCTGTATGATACAAAACCTTTTAATCATATTCACCAAAAACCCAACACTTGGTCGGGTCAAAACTCGTCTGGCAAAAACACTTGGGGACCAAAAAGCACTTTCAATTTTTAAAAAGCTTTTAGCGCAAGCGGGCAAAACAGCGTCAGAATGGAACGGAGATGTATGGGTATTTTATGCCGATTTCCTTCCGGAAAATGATTTGTGGTCTTCGGTTGCCCAACGAAAAGTTTTACAAGAAGGAAAAGGACTAGGGGAGCGAATGGCGCATGCTTTTGGATTGGGGTTATCGTCTTACGACAATGTTGTTTTAATTGGGACAGATATTCCAGCCATTTCTACGCAAGTAATCCAAAAGGCTTTTATGGCATTAGAGCGAAATGATTTTGTCATCGGCCCAACCTTTGATGGCGGATATTTTTTGATAGGGATGAAAACCTTTCATTCGTATGTTTTTCAAGATATGGAATGGAGTACACCTACTGTTTTTGAGCAGACACAACATAAAATTAACTTCAAAAACCATAGCTTATTTACTCTTAGCCCTTTAATGGATATTGACTATGAGTCTGATTTAGTGGGGTTTGAGTGGCTTTTGGAATAAAAATCAATGTTCCTTCTTCATTTTGAACGACAAAATTTCATTCAAATACGGCATATACGATGGTGACAGCATCTGGTATTAAATTTATTACGCCTATATTTAGCACTAAACTAATTTTTTCCTTATCTTTGGGCAACCCATCTAAAAACAATAATAAATCTTTTTCTAATGACTTAGCTACTTGTTTTTAGGGCTAAAATGCTGTTTTAGTTTCCTAATCGTCTTAGTTGTTATCACTTTTATTCTATTTCTGTATGAGATATTGGTTTGTATTAATGTGTTTGATGTCCACATTTCAAGTTATTAGTCAATCAGTTTTTGAAGTGGCTTCAGGGTATGAATTAACTGCTCGGAAGGCAAAAGTCTATGGTAATAAACTACTAAATGTCAAAAATCGGTATGAAGGCTCAAAAAAACGTCGGAAAAAAGTTAAAGAAACCTGTGAAGAAAAAAGTAATTACTTTCTAGAGAAGAACGAAGGGCACCAGCTCATGGGACAGGGAGAGTTGGTTAGTTTTTTGCAAGGTATTGTCGATCGTATTGTTGATAAAAATCCTGAACTGCAAAAAAGAGAAATTAAGATTTTCATCCTAAGGAGCTCTTCCGTAAATGCGCATAGCTTAGGAGAAGGGATAATCTTTTTCAATATGGGTCTTTTAGCTCGACTTCATGATGTCAGTGAATTAGCCTTTATTATAGCCCACGAGATCGGGCATGATGTTTCTGATCATAATTATATATCTATGGTCAAAAGAGCGGCTTTTTTTGATAGTAAGGAATTTAAAGCATTAAAAAGAGCTGGTCGGAAGAAATATGGTAGTGCAACCACTCAAGAAAAAATGTATAGCAAAATTTTTGCTTCTATGGGCTTACATAGTCGAGAAAACGAAACTATCGCTGATGAATTAGGGGCAAAATATGCTCTAAATGCAGGTTTTTCCCGAAAGGGTGTCATTCATGCGTTGGAGTTACTTAAAGATTCTGACCAGCCCATTTGGACGGATTCTTTGGATATTCAACAAATGCTGTCTAGCCCAGACTATGCTATTCCGACCAAATATCTCAAAGAAGTGGATGCTTTTTCGCCTTGGGCAGAAATGGATCATTTGCATGAGATACCCGATTCATTGCGGACGCATCCCCATTGTGAAGATCGTGTCAAAAATATTCAATCTAAAACAACGGAAAATCAAAGTGACGTATCTGATTTAGCCGTAGCCTATCAAGCCATGCAAAGGCCAATTTTATATGAATATCTGCACACTATTTTTGAAGAGAATAACCTTGGAAAGGCGTTATATTTTTCACTGGTGCAAAAACACCTTGGGGATAATAGCCCTTTTTTGGATGCATTGATTGATATTTGCTTGTTTGATTTAGCGTATGGGTTAAAGACACAGTCGTTTAGTGACAAGTGCGAGTTTCCTGATGCAAAGCGATCAAATGGATACAATGCCTTGTTGGAATTTGCTCATGCCCAAAATTCTAAACGGTTTTTAAAAATCGCTAACGGGTATTATCAAGCACATTTGGCGCAAGCCGATAATTTTGAACTAAAAAATATACTCTCCTTATATAAAAAATATTTTGATACTGGCTTTGTTCGACACTCCGATATTAAAAAGGCGGCTTTAAAAAATGGCTTTTATAAGGATTTAATTCTTCAACTAAAACAATAAACATGAAAAAAGTATTTGGGCTTAATGCCCTATTAGTCAGCGTATTTTTCTTGCTTTTATCCTTTAATGCAGATGCGCAAAAGCGAGAGTTTAACAATGTGAGAAAAATAAGCATGAATGGCGTCCAAGAGATTAAGAAAAACGATGTAATAATCGGATATTATGCAAATTTCTTTGTGGAAAAGAAAGATAGGAAGAACTATACCTTCCAATTAGACATCATGGATACTAAGCTAAAAACAACGCATAAAATTACTTTCACAAAGCCTAAACGGTCTGTTTTGCTTGAGACGAAGTTTAATGGAACTCATTTTTGCTTTATTTATTTGGATGTCAAAAAACGGAGTTTAACAAGTACACTGTATGATTTACAAGGAAAAAAAACAGGGACAAATGTTATTGATGATTTGGATAGGAGGAGTGTTGGCGTGCTACTTCAACAACAGGAGATGGAAGACGGCTATTATAGCGGCACTTTAGTACCTATTGATGAAAAGGGTTTTGCTGTTGTGTATCCCAAAAAGCAAAAGGGACTAAAGGCAAAGATTGATATGTTTGACAATAAAGGCAAGAAGCTTTGGACAGCGGACTCTGGAAGTACAAGTAAGTCCTGGGAAATGTTTTCTCCTATGTATTCTTCTGGGGAGTATCTGGTCGGTACGATCAACAGCCGTCCAGGAATGATGAGTAAGAAGTTAACGGAGACCGTATATGTATTTGACACGCAAAACGGTCACGTAGTCGGCAAGGCTGCAACCAAAACTCCAAAGGCTTATTATGTGATCAATGGTGTGGACTTTGATAAAAAGAAAAATGAGTTTTTTATGTTTGGTTCTAAATATGGAATTAGAAATAAAAAAGTGAACTACAAAACTAGTCTAGGCATATTTGTCAATTATTTTAAGCCTGATGGTACTTTTACGGACAAACATTTGGCTTTTTGGGGCAAGAATATTATGAAAAAAGTCAAAAGCAAGGACAAAGGAAAAATAAAAAAAGGAGCTTCCATCATGCTTCACAATATGGTACGAACGAATACTGGTAAGTTTGTTGCCGTTGGTGAGTTGTACAATAAAGAAGCAAGTGCTTTGGGGATTGCTTCAAAATTGATGAGTTCAAACTCTAATGCGTCTGTAGCCAAAATCGTATTGTATAATATGTTGGTCATGGAGTTTGATAAAGATTTTAAGACGACCAAGGTCGCCGTGGTTGAGAAGCCGAAACAAAATAGATTGTTGCCAAGCGGGTCGCTTTTATTAAATGAAGGTGCCTTAGGTTATTATTTGAAGGCTTATGGTTTATTTGATTTTGACTTCTTTAGCACTAATTCTGACCATTCCAGTTTTAATACGGTATATACAAGCTACAATAGGGGTAAGAAAGGGAGAAACGGCAATCGCTATACTATTGGTTTAATCGCTTTGGATGATGACGGAGATTTTGTGTCAAAAAAGATTAGCCTACAATCGAAGCCTACTATGTTTTCTGTATTGCCTAGTAAGCCTGGTTATATCGGTATCTTTGAGTATTTTAGAAAAGGGAGAAAAGCTAACATCCGTATTGAAAAAGTGGATTTGTAATAACCTGATTTTTATTAATGTCAACAAAGCAGCCTTGAAAGTTCAAGGCTGCTTTGTTTATGCTTATGCATAAAAATTACATATTTTTTAGTTTTATTTGATTTATACTTCAATAATTCACCAAGTGTAAAAACTAGTGCTTTAGCACTCTTTAAATCATGATTATTTTAATATATAATACATGAGCGTTAATTAAAATTTAACGGTTTACGGTA
>CAZOHX010000337.1:0-4170 GCA_964579315.1 uncultured Saprospiraceae bacterium | reverse complement strand
CACCACGCCCACTTGTAGCAATATTAAAATCAGAAATATTAATATCATAAGTAAATCCAACAATCCATTTTTGATAATGTAATTCAATTCCTGGAGCAATGGCATCAGAAAAATCATTGAATCTCATGGCTACGCCCAACTGAATTCCCAATTCATTGTATTGCCCTTGATTGTGATAATACTTGACACCCAATCCCACTAAATTTTCATTATACTTCTTTTGTAATTGCCAACTAGCTCGCACTAAAATATCAAATTTTTCAGCAATTCGGGTTGAGAAATCAGCAAACCCATTCCAGCGAGAATACAATTTAATATCTTGGTTACTATAAAAATTAACTTTAGGTTGATTGATATGATTTAAAGCGAAACCAAAATCTAATCTACGTCTTTTAGCAGGAACTTGATAATGCCAATTGATACCCAACGCCGCATCAAAATAGAATTTAGCATTCAACTTATTGATGGCTTGTTCGCCTGATACTCTATTGGGATCATACTGCTCTCCATTAAATTGATCATTAAAATACAATCCCCCAAGATCAAAAGACCGCTGTGATACTGTAGCGATAAGTCCCCCTGAAAGAAAATGATTTTCAGCAATTTGATGCGTTACAGACCCCCCAAGACCAATATTCGCAGTTTGGAGTTTGGAATCTCCAGCTCTATCATAATTAATAATTCCTCCAAGACCAATCAATGAATTTTCAACTCCTTTAATATGAACTCTTTGGTCATAAGATCCTGAAAAAGTTTTATAACCAACAGGAACTTTATTCCATTGACTACGATAGTTTCCAATAAAACGTTGATCTCCAGCAAAAACACCAATGAGTGATGGGTTTTGATTAAAAGGAGAATAATAAAATTGACTAAAGTGAATGTCCTGAGCTTTTACATTTATTGAACATGCAATAAAAAGAAAAGCCATTATCATCCAACCGTGTAAAGATCTAGACATAATAGTTAAAATTGTAGATTCGTTAACAATTAAAGTAACGAAACAAATCAAAATCGAAATGTTTTGTGACTTATTATTTTTTTATAATTTGCTTTGCTAAGATGCTTATTTAAGGGCTTTGAATGTCTTCAAAAATACATAAATTCATACATAATAACAAATATTGTAACACTTATTCCTAAAAAATACCCTTAGTCGGTTAGTTTAAATGATATAGATTTTACTCTACGACTAGTATTCCCATCAGACATTAATTCCTCTAAAACCATTTCTTTTCCAACACGACTATTAAAAACATCTTGTAAATTATTCACTTTTCCCACTGGAACATTTCTATCCACTAAATTACCATAAATTTCATCAAAACTGAAATTTCGGAATTTTTCTTTCAATATTTCATTAAGCAATATTCTATTTTTTACTCGATTTTTATTTGTTTTAAAACGGTCATCATTGGCTAATACTTTCGCATTCAAACATTCACACAGCAAATCAAATTGTTTATCTGTACCTGCTCCAATGACCATCGCAATATCATCTTTGGAGTAAAATATCGTTCCGTAAGGTACAATATTTGGATGTTCCAAACCCATCTTTATAGGAAGATGCCCTTCCATGAGATAATTTGATGCTTGATTGACCAAAGATGCGATAGCAGATGCTTCGAGAGATGTCTCCACAAAACTTCCCTTTCCATACTTCATTTTTTGAATCAATGCGATTAATATTCCCTCTTTCAATTGATGAGCTGCGATGACATCTATCAATGCAACGGGGATTTTTACAGATGGTCCATTCGGCTCTCCAGACATAGATAAAAAACCAGTTTCTGCCTGTAAAATCACATCAAATGCAGGTTTATCCAAATATTCATAAGCATTTATTTGCCCATAAATAATAGATGAATTAATCCGCTTGAGATGATCATAATCCAATCCAAGTCGTTTGGCAGATGACGATTTAAAATTACAAATTACAATATCTGCGGTACGTATCAAATCATACACAAACTGTAAATCCACATCATTTTTTAAATCTTTAAAATGCGTTTCCTTATTCCAGTTGACACTACAATAATAGGCAGAATATGCCCTATTTTGATCTTCTGAAGACAATTTCCATTTGCGAGTGACATCTCCTCCTGTTGTTGTATTTTCGATTTTAATTACTTTAGCTCCCAACTCGGCAAAAAAGAGTCCGACCGCTGGACCTGCAAGTACACTCGCTAATTCAACAACCATCAAATCACGAAACACCTTATTTTTCATATTATTTTATACGAAAAAATAAGAAAATGTGACACTTATTAGAAAAAAAATTCAAAAGTAACTTTTTATAGAAATAAACTTTGATAAAAAATTTCAGTCCAATCGTTAATAAACAGCTACAAAAATGCTACTTTTAGCACGAAAACAATTTCACTTTTTCTCAATTCATTAAAAATACCATTATGAAAAATCTTACAATTCTAATCTCAATACTATTTAGCTCCTACTTCTGTACTGCTCAACAACAGATATTAAAAGATGATTATCAGATTTCTTTTGATAAAATTTCATATCATCCTAATCAACGGATTGAAATAGATACCCAACTCATCAATAGACTTAATCAAACTTTAGTAACCGAAGCAGCAGCAAGTGGTATCAAAGGCGTATCTTGTGCATTCAATTTCCCAAATAATGAATTTTGGCAAGGCGTCTATGGAGAAGATACTAAAGATAAGCCTATCACAATTGACCAATCTTTCGGGATTGGTAGTGTCTCCAAAAGTATAACAGCGACCTGCATATTAAAATTAGTAGAAGAAAATTTAGTTGCTTTAGATGATACCATCGGTCAGTGGATAGCACCAAATCCAAATATTGACCCATCTGTCACCATCAGACAATGCTTAAATCACACGAGTGGTATTGCAGATATACTTACCAATCAAAGTTTGCAACTTGCTATCTTTATAGATCCAGCAAAAATTTGGGCACCAGATACGATTGTAGCGGAATATGTACCCAAACCATTATTCGACAAAGGAACAGATTGGCAATATTCTAACACCAACTACCTAATTGCAGGTATAATAATTGAAAAAGTAACAGGAAAATCTTATACAGATGCAGTGAGAGAAAAGGTATTAGATCCCCTTGGATTTTCCAATATTCAATTATTTCCATATGAAAGCTTAAATACTGATTTGACTCATTTATGGAATAGTTTACTAGAAGGAAAATCTCTTGACGGACTTTTTAGTGCTGCCTGGGCTGCGGGAGCATATGTATCTACTCCCAAGGATATTTCAATTTGGATGAAGAAGCTAGCCAAAGGGGAAGTATTGACCCAAGCATCAATGGATAAAATGCTTGACTTAGTCGTTAGATCTGATAATTCAGGATATGGATTAGGGATTGTGAAACTCACAAATGATGATTTGACATTATTTGGACACAATGGTAATATATCCTACCAATCATCGGTATATTATATTCAAGAACTTGATCTGAGTGTAGCCATTCATACCAATGATGGCACAGCGAAGGGGGATGCCATTCGTCCAATATTGACAAAACTAATTCAAGCATATATTGGATATCTAACTGATAATCAAAACATTACAACACCTATTAATTTCAACATGTATCCCAATCCTGTTTCTAACAAAATCAGTATTGATATGAATAAAACTCATCAAGAAGTACAGATTAGTATTACAAATACTTTGGGACAAACTGTAGCTAGTTATAAAACGAATGATACTCATTTTGAAATCCCTGTTTCTAATTTAGTCAATGGACAATACTTTTTGACTATTGAATCAAATCAAAATAGACATACAAATTTGTTTATCAAACAATGAAAAAAATAGTCGTTTTAACAGGAGCAGGAATCAGTGCGGAAAGTGGGATTTCCACTTTTCGTGATTCCAATGGCCTATGGGAGAATCATGACATTATGGAAGTGGCTTCACCACAAGGTTGGGAGAAAAATCCTGCTTTGGTACTTGATTTTTACAATAAACGAAGAAAACAATGCCATGATGTAAAGCCCAATTCTGCACACAATTCACTTGTTTCACTTGAAAAAGATTATAAGGTCGTCATTATCACACAAAATGTAGATAATCTTCATGAAAAGGCAGGTAGTTCAAATATCATACACCTCCATGGCGAATTGATGAAAGTGAGAAGTACTAAGGATTCATCCATTATACTGAC
>CAZOHX010000336.1:0-4176 GCA_964579315.1 uncultured Saprospiraceae bacterium | reverse complement strand
CCTTGATTCTGTCATAAATCAGCTTAGATTTTGATTTTCCAATAGTTGACTCCAATGCAATAATCTGTCTATTTTTATTGGTTTCATCCACATCATCTCCATCTACAATCGTCATTTTTCCAACACCCGCTCGTGCTAAAAATTCAGCGGCAAATCCGCCTACGCCCCCCAAACCAACAATCAATACATTGGAATGCTGTAATTTTTCAACTGCATCGTTCCCTATCAACAAACTCGTTCTTTCCAACCAATTATTTTCCACCAAAAATCTTTTTGTAATTTTCAAATATCTGTGCCTTCAAAATATCCATTTTAACTCCTGTATTTTTTGAAAAACTCAAATATACATCTTCTATTGAAATCTCACTATCATCTGTTTCAAAAAAAAGTCGATTTAATGGAAGAATATCGGAAATGTCAAGAATCCATTGTTTATTATGAATCAACTTTTTTCCTAAAGAAATATAGAATCCATTGTTTAAAAGACCTTCCAAAATTGATTGTTTTTTATTAAAACCATGAACAATCCAAGGCATTTTAGGTCGAAATTCTTTTTTGAATGCAATGATTTCATTATATGCACGTACACAATGAATGATGAGAGGCAATTGATGTTTTTCAGATAATTGAATTTGTGCCATAAATGCTTTTCGTTGCAATTGCCAATTGGTATTACAAACTTTATCCAAACCACACTCCCCCACCGCAAGAGTTTTACCTAGATTTTTCTTTAAAAAATCTAAATTCTTATCAAAATTATCTTCTGTTACAAACCAAGGATGCAATCCAAGAGAAAAAGGATGTTTGGGTAAATTAAAATCTCGTTGATCTACATTTAATATGGACCAATTACCCCTACTTTTATGAGCATGAATATTTATAAATGGTGTCATTTGGATAATATCAACTAATCTCGGCATTAATTTCTTTCCAAAGCATATCCTTCAACTGATCTAGTCCCTGATGAGCTACAGAAGATATAAAAACGATGGGTAAATCTGTTGGTAAATCCATAGAAATCATTTCTTTAAGTTCATCATCAATCAAATCCGCTTTTGTAATCGCAAGAACTCTTCTCTTATCCAACAATTCTTCGTTATACATTTTCAATTCGTTCAATAAAATTTTATACTCTTTTACGATATCATCTGTATCGCAGGGAATCATAAATAACAAGGTAGCATTTCTTTCGATATGCCGCAAAAAACGGTGACCAAGCCCTTTCCCCGCATGAGCATTTTCAATAATTCCAGGGATATCAGCGACGACAAAAGATTGATTATCCCGATATTGTACGATACCTAAATTAGGAATTAATGTTGTAAAAGGATAATTCGCAATTTTGGGTTTCGCTGCGGTAATGACAGACAATAAAGTTGATTTTCCTGCATTGGGAAAACCGACAAGTCCGACATCTGCCAATACTTTCAATTCGATAATCCACCAACCGTCCTGTCCTTCTTCCCCCGTTTGTGCATATCTAGGCGTTTGGTTTGTAGGTGTTTTGAAATGAGCATTTCCCTTTCCACCACGACCACCAGGCACCAAAATATACTCTTCATCATGCTCAGTGATTTCTTTGATGACTTTCCCTGTATCTGCATCCTTTATAGTCACGCCCAAAGGCACTTCCAAAATTATATCTTCCCCAGTTATTCCAGATGAATGACTACCACTTCCATGTCCACCATGTCCTGCCTTATTATGTTTTCGGTATTTGAATTGGAGTAAAGTCCATGTATTGCGATTGCCTTTCAAGATAATATGACCTCCTCGACCACCATCTCCCCCATCAGGACCACCTTTAGCAGTCAATTTATCCCGATGTAGATGGACAGACCCATTACCCCCATTTCCTGATTTGCAATAGATTTTTACATAATCCACAAAATTTTGATCTGCCATTTTCTCTTTTTATATGAAAACGTTTACAAAACTTTACAGTTTGGTAAACGTTTTCAAGCTCGAACTTAATATTTTCTTCAAAGATGTAGAGGACTACAAATCTTTTATTTTACTTGATAATCTATCGAAAATTTCATCAATTGACCCTAATCCATTTATTTTAAAAGACTTTCCTTGCTTAGCATAATAATCAAAAACAGGAGAAGTTTGAGAATCATATACAGCAATACGATTACGGATAATTTCTTCACTAGAATCATCTTTTCTGCCAGAAGTTTTTCCTCTATTCAAAATTCGCTTCACCAACTCGTCATCATCCACGTCTAAAGATAACAAGCCTGAAATAGAAAATCCTTTTTCTGCTAAAAATTTATCCAATGATTCAGATTGGAATATATTTCTTGGAAATCCATCGAAAATAAACCCTTTTACATCCAAATTTTTATTTACAGCACTCTGTAGCATACCTATCGTAACTGAATCCGGGACTAACGCCCCTTTTTCAATATAAGATTTTGCTTCTTTCCCCAAAGGAGTATCATTTTTCATATTGTAGCGAAATAAATCTCCTGTAGAAATATGCATCAAATCAAATGCTTCAACCAATTTGGCAGCCTGTGTACCTTTTCCTGACCCTGGAGGTCCAAATAGAATTATATTCTTCATTATTTTCTTGTTTTGCTCAACAACTCGCATTAACGTCAATATTTTTCTAAAAAACAAATGTATTGACCTAAAAATATTTTTATTCATCGATATAGTTACGGTAGTACAACAATTTTGGTTTCCAATAAGTTGATGACGTTAAGCATTCTTCTATAATTCCACGAGAAGAACTACTATGAATCATGTATATATCATCTCCTACTATTTTTGTAACCATACCTACATGATTTACTTTTCTTCCTTTTTTAAAAAAAACTAAATCCCCAGGCTGCAATTTACTTATTTTAATTTTCTTGCCTTTTTGAGCTTGTGCACCTGAATTATGAGGCAAATCTATATGTTTATACCGATAAACATACTGCGTAAACCCAGAACAATCAAATCCTCTCGGTGTTGTTCCGCCATATATATATTTAGATCCAATCAAGGTTCTTGCATAGTCCACCAAATCCATTCGAAGTTCTACATTCGGTCTATTAGGAATATTTTCCAAAGTTGTATCAGTATCAATAGATTTAAAACCAGAGCAATGACTAAAAATTGAGATGATGATAAAATAAAAAATTATTTTCTTCATATCAGGGAGTTTTTAAATTTTCATTTTAACGTTTCCCTAGTCAAAAATAGTACTTTATAAATTAAAACTATCTCTATCTGACAGAAAAGGAAATTTCTGACGATATTCTTTTTGAGCATTATAATCCAAAGTAACTGTAAAAACATCTTCTATATCCGCTTTTTGATACAAATAGATTCCATTGTAATCCAATATTGCAGAATCTCCAGAATAATCATATCCATGCCCGTCCACACCCACACGATTTACGCCCACGGTATAAACTTGGTTTTCAATGGAACGGGCTTTCAATAAAGAGCTCCATGCATTTCGTCTGATTTTTGGAAAACTAGCGATATAGATCAACAAATCATAATCATCTATATTTCGAGCCCAACCAGGAAATCTAATATCGTAACAAATTTTTGGTTTAATTTTCCATCCAAGATATTGAAAAGTTACATTTTCAGTACCAGCTTCAAAATAATCTCCTTCTCCACCCAATCTAAACAAATGTTTTTTATCGTAAAAATCTATATGACCACTCGGATGCACTGCAAGAAATCTATTGAAATATTTTCCATTTTCTTCAATAATGATACTACCACAAATCAATGCTTGTGCTAGAATAGCTTCTTTTTTCATCCAATTCACAGATATACCCGTCATATTCTCTGCGAGCATTTCAGCATTCATCGAAAACCCTGTGGTAAACATTTCAGGGAGGATAATAATATCCGAAGTGTCGATTTGCTTTATTTTTTCAGAAAACTGTACAAGATTTTTCGAAGGTGATTCCCAAACCAAATCTGCTTGAATAGTAGATATTATCAATTTCTTTTTCATATTCTACTCATTAAAAAAAGGGTGCAAATAATAAAATTTGCACCCTTTTCATTTATTATTTTTATGTTCTTACGCTTCTGCTTCTGCTTCTGCAACTTCACCATCTTCACCTGCTTCTGCACTTCTAAGTGCTCTTGGAGTTTCAACCATCATTACAGGGATTGATCCATCATTCATAACTTGAATACCCTCAGGAACATTAA
>CAZOHX010000335.1:0-4192 GCA_964579315.1 uncultured Saprospiraceae bacterium | reverse complement strand
GAATGGAGCGTACATAGAAAGAACGTGGCAAGCGATAGATGCTTATGGAAATTCATCTACTTGTGTTCAACGTGTAAATTTGAAGGCACCACCATTGAGTGAGATTAATTTGCCAGAAGATGTAGTTTTAGAATGTGATGGTGTATTGACACCAGAAACTACGACTCCTTTAGTAAGTGGAGAATTCAGTTTTGGATGTAATACTCCATTTAGTTCAGCAGTAGAAGATGCACATGGATTATGTGATTTTACTTATACTTATACTGATAAAGTATTTTGGACTTGTCACAATAGTTATAGTATTGAAAGAACATGGACTTATGGGAACTGGTGTACAGCCGTTTATAAAACCCATGTACAGATTATTGATGTGAAGGATACCACTCCCCCAGAAATTGCTTTGGATACAATCCATGTAAATACTGGAAATGATTGTACTGCTGATGTTATGATTGATGTAAGTGGAATTACAGATGGTTGTTCACAGATACAATCTATTACAGGAGTATATTCAGGAGTAGGAAAAGTATATAATCCAAATGGCGTGAAGCATTATGTTAATTTATTAACTGAAAGCTTGACAGGATTGCCACTAGGAGTAACCGAAGTGAATGTAATAGCAAAAGATAGCTGTTCCAATGAGGCTTCCAAATTGGTAGTCATCTTAGTTGAAGATAAAACAGTACCTAATGCAACTTGTCACAATCAATTAAATACAGGTATTGTACAAGTGGATGACAATGGACATGCTAGAATATCAGCGACACAGATAGGAGAAGGAAGTAGTGATAATTGTTCAGCTGTAACCTTACAAATTAGAAGGTTGGATGGATGTTTAGGACAAAGTGACTATGGAGAGTTTGTCTATTTTGAATGTTGTGATGCAGGAGATACGGTAAGTGTTCAACTGCTAGTTACGGACGAAGCAGGCAATACAAACACCTGTACATCAAGCGTATTTGTGCAAGGCACAGGAGATTTTGGAATTGTGAGTGTACCGGATGATATTACATTAGAGTGTGGTAGTGATTTGCCCGTTGTAGATACGACGCAAGTAGTATTGAATGCAATTTGTAACAGCTTGGAGAATATTCAGATAACGACGAATGATTCTATTATAAAATCGAATTTATGTAATTTACCTATTCAAGTAGATAGAACATGGATTGTATCAAATGGAGATTCTTCTTATACCAAAGTTCAGCATATTTACTATAATTTAGTAGATGCTTTTACAGTAGATTTTCCTGAAGATATTACATTGACAGGATGTCCAGATACATTACCTACCAATGCAGGAAGACCGATTATTACTTCTAAAGCTAAATGTTCTCAAATTTCAATTAATCTTGAAGATCAGTTATTTGAAATTAATGGAACTAATGGAGCTTGTTATTATTTGGAAAGAGTATGGACGATACATAATGATTGTGTATATAGTCCAACGAATACGAATACGGATTTAGGAATTGAGATTGATCCAAATGCACATATATACAAAGATGATGGAGATGGATATTTTCAATATACTCAAATCATAAATGTTATTGATACAGAAGCACCGACCATTAACTGTCCAGCAACCTTAGTGTATTTAGATAGTTTAGGGATGACTAATACATGTAGTATGAATGTAAGATTAGAAGTAGATGCGAGTGATGCTTGTACCAACTTTGAATATTTGACCTACATGTATCAATTGGATTTGAATAATGATGGAAGTATTGATGAAACAGGAGAAGCAAATGGTGGTTTCATTGAGCGAGAGCTTGAATATGGAACCCACAACATTACTTGGATGGTAAGTGATGGTTGTGGAAATATGTCGATGTGCAATTCCATTATAGAAGTGAAAGATGCCAAAAAGCCAAGTCCTGTATGTATATCATTAGCCGTTCCATTAATGGATTTAGGTACAAATAAGACCATTAGAATATTTGCTACGGATTTATTGAAGTACGCTACAGATAATTGTACAGATTCTACTTCTTTACGAAATTCTGTAAGAGTTAGAAGAGCTGGAACAACAGATATTCCATCTACAAAAATATTATTTGACTGTGCTGATATAGGACCTCAAATGATTGAAGTATGGGTTACAGATGAAGCAGGTAATTCGGACTATTGTACCATAAGTATTGAGATACAAGGAGATTGCAATGATGTATGTGTAGGAACAATGACCCGTGATACCATTGCATGTGGAACAGGAGGAACAGAAGGGTATTATTGTTTAGATGTTCCAGAAGCTGATTTTAGTAATTATTTGGTACTTATAGACGAAGTAAAAGTGAACGCTGCATTAGGTGGATGTAATCCTATTGATAAAGTGTCATATGATCCAGATATTTTATTTGATGGGGTATTGCCAATCATTATGGATTCTATTTTGATTGATGGTGTCAAATATGTAGGCTCTTTTAATACACTACAACAATTAAGAGATTCTTTGAATAGTTGGGATCCGACAAGTACATGGAGTATAGAAAATAGTGGAAGGTTATCTGGTGGTAATATAGATAAGAATTATGGTATGATGGTATTCCACGATTCCAATCCAATAGGAATTTCTGTAAAGAAAACAACGATAAGTCCAAATACAAATAGTGTAAATTTAGGATCTGTACTTGGAGCATTCAATGAAGGCTCTTATGAGATACTTGTCAAGGGACAAAGCCAAGGCTGTCCAGATACGATTGTTTTAACTGTAGATTGCAATAGTGGAAATAGAGCTGCCATAGGTGGTAATATTGAAACACAAAACGCAAAGCCTGTTGAACATGTAATGATTGCATCCCATAAAGTACAAGCATATAGTACAAATGAAGGAGATTATTACTTGGACAATATGCCGATGAATGAGTCTTACACATTGACCCCTTTGAAGGATGAAAATCCATTGGAAGGAGTAAGTGTAGCAGATATTATACAATTGGCGAGTCATATTTTGGGTACTAAATTGATTGACGATCCTTATACCTTGATTGCAGCTGATATCAATAGAGATAAAAAAGTAAATGTGAAGGATATTGTAGCTTTGAGAAGATTGTTGCTTAGGATAGATGATGATTTCAGAAATAATACTAGTTGGAGATTTATAGATAGAAGTTATGTATTCAAGAATCCAAGTAAACCCTTGGGCGAGCCTTATCCAGAATATATTTCCATTGAAAACTTATCTCATGATATGATGTTGAATGATTTTGTAGGTGTAAAAATTGGAGATATTTTCAGTAATTCTTCAGGAAAAAGAAGTGCACGAAACTTAGATTTACTGACAGCGAATACTATTCTTGAAAAAGGAGAAACATATCAAGTAAATGTTACTTCACCAAGTTTTGAAGATGTAGCAGGATTTAGATTTGCTCTTGGATTTGATACGGATCAATTAGAATTTGTAGATATAAAAGAAGGGGCGTTGGACATGAGCGACCATAGTATCGGTACGATGAAGTTAGAAGATGGAATCATTACATGTTTATGGATGGGAGATGTTTCAAGTGTAGAGAAAGGAAAGACCTTATTTACTTTTGAATTCACGGCGAAATCAACAGGAACAATGAAAAGTGCGGTTAAAATTTTAGATCGATATATTGATGCTGAAGTCTTCTATAGAGATGAATCCACTGGGTCATTAGATTTAGGTTTTTATGACATCAATGGAGATATAGTAGAAAATTCTGAATTCAAATTATATCAGAATGTTCCGAATCCATTTGAAGGTTATACCATGATTGGTTTTGATTTACCAAGAGAAGAGATGGCGACCATAACGATATATGATGTATCAGGAAGGACAATAAAAGTGATTCAGAATCACTATACAAAAGGATATAATGAGATCAGAGTAGATCGAAATACTTTGAATGTTACAGGCGTATTGTATTATCAGTTGGAAACTACAGATCATACAGATACCAAGAAAATGATTATTTTGAAATAGATAATCTTATTCAGTAAATAGTTATTGAGCACCTTTCCATATTGGGAGGGTGCTTTTTTTATGGGTTTTGTTTTCGTTTATGGTTTTGTGAATTTAATAATGATGTTTATAGGAACTGAGATTTTAGTACAAAATAATTGGCACTTCTCTAGTTTAGAAAAGTGCCATTTTGTTTAAAATGAATCATAAAACGACATTTTGATGACTTAAGCAGGGGGACACATATTTTTACATACATCTTTTTGATAT
>CAZOHX010000334.1:0-4193 GCA_964579315.1 uncultured Saprospiraceae bacterium | reverse complement strand
CTTAGATTTAATCGATGAAGACAAAGAAGTACAAACGCATCAAAAAGAAAATGTATCCGAATGGGAAACTCGATTTTGTAAAAAAGCCAATCCGAAAGATATTCATCAATTGGTTTTTAAAATGCCCTTGGCTCAAATGAAATTATTAAAAACAGCCACGGAAAATGAGAAGCTAAAATTACCATCTGTACTCAAAAGGAATAGCTTCGCCCGTCATCTTAAAAATAACAAATGCCTTGAAGTCATCAATTATCTAATATTTGCCAAAAAATGTGAGCCAAACGTCACATTTTCTGGAAATTATTGGGAACGACCACATCGAAATATCAAAGAAATGATTTTTCTACTTGAAGAAGGAAAAAAAATATTTTATAATACAAAATCAGAATATGTAAAATTGAGATATGCTTACCAAATCATCAGATTAGCACATTATGCAGGTAAATATCAAGAAGTATTACGATTATATGACGAACTCATGCCTAAAATACATGCCGATCCGAGTATCGTGAATTATTGGATTGACGGTCACAAAGCAGGAACGATTAAATCTCTTGGAGATAATGTCAAAGCATCTTACATCTTCGCACAAATTTTTGATAAATATCCAGGAAAAAGAACAAGTGCCTTTAGAAGTTTTGAAATTAATAATGATGAAGAATGGGAAAAATGTAAGCTCCTAGCAAAAAATGATCAAGAAAAAGCAGCATTATTTATAATTCGTGCTGCAGATGATGAAAGTAAAGCATTGGAAGAAATGGAAGAAATATATAATTTAGATCCACAAAATATTCATCTAAAAGAAATACTCATCAATGAAGTCAGAAAATTGGAAACTAAATTTATCAGTACAGATTTCAAAAGAAAACCTGGTTTGCCCAAAAAATTAACACCTAATGCAAAATACCTTGTCAAAGTGCAAAGTTTCGTCCAAGAAGTAATCGCTGATAAAAAAATAAAAAATCTGGAAATCTGGAAATTGACAGATGGATATTTAACTTTTCTAAGAGGTGATTTTTACGAAGCAGCAAAAGATTTTGAAAAATATAAAAATGATATTGTTCATCCAAAATTAAAAAAACAACTAAAAATATTTTTATTAGCTCTTAAAATAAATACAATTGAAGAAATTGATGCTGATGTAGAAGATGAAATTTCAGAAATTGTAAAAAATGAAAAAGCCTATAAAGAACTGCCTAGTTTTAGAAGATTTTTATTTGATCGGCTTGCGACTTTGTATGAAGCTCAAGGAAACCCAGGCAAGTCATTTAGATGCCAATATCCAATTGACGCACTCAAACCTAATCCTAAAAGAAAAATCATCGAAGACCTCCTTGAACTCTTTGAAAAAGAAAAAATGACCAAATTGGAACGTGGATTTGTTTCGGACAAAGGACAATTACAA
This sequence comes from uncultured Saprospiraceae bacterium, assembly GCA_964579315.1. Lineage (GTDB taxonomy): Bacteria > Bacteroidota > Bacteroidia > Chitinophagales > Saprospiraceae > CAMZLN01. Next base: position 2,788 of record CAZOHX010000334.1, on the reverse strand, counting down.
AAAAACTTGTTACTTCAATTAAAGGGAGTTGATCTAATGAGTTCCTTCCAATTTGAAGCTGCCAAAGAAGTTCTAAAGCAAATCCCTAGAAATGAACGCCCGACTTTTAAAGTAGATCTATTTAGAGATCGAATCAAAGATCGTGTACATTATACTCCACTCGACACAATGGTTTATACACGAGAAGACATCATCGAAAAAATGTTAGCATTAGATCTAAAAGGAAAAGTCGCTTTAGAAGATGGAGCTCCATATTTTTATAAATTAGGACTTGCCTACTATAATATTAGCTACTATGGTCAAGGATGGATGGTTATGGATTATTTTAGAAGTGGAGCTAATTGGAGCTATTGTGATGATAAAGACGTATGTACTTCATTTGAAGATCCATTTGGGAATAAAGAAAATAAAAACATGTCCAAAGCCTTGGAATTCTTTGAAAAAGCACGGCTATTGGCAAAATCAAAAGAACTCGCAGCAAAAGCAACTTACATGGCTGCCAAATGCCGCTTGAATGAATGGAGTAATTCCAAAGACTCCAAATTTAGCCCTTATAATGACGACATCCCCTTATTACCAGATCAATTTAACGATTACAATAAGCTGCTTGCAACAAAATACAAAAATACAAAATACTATCAAAAAGTAATTCAAGAATGTCTGTATTTTGAATATTATGTAAAGAATCTACGTTAAATTTCGTACTTCTATTAAAAATACCATTATTTTGAGTTTAAAAATGCCTAAACTATTCGCATTTTTATTACATTTGTGTTTGTTTTTATAAATCGAAACATTAATTATCAATCTAATTACAAAATAAATGACCTATAAAAGACTAAAATCAATATCAAGTTGGGCTGTTTTTGCAATATCTACTATTGTTTATTTTTTCTCAGCACAACGAACGGGTAGCTTGTGGGATTGTGGAGAATTTATTAGTGGAGCCGAAAAATTGGAGGTAGTTCACCCACCAGGGGCTCCTTTGTTTTTATTGATTGGCAGAATGTTTACGGTCATTGCCAAACTTTTTTCAAGCAATCCTGAAACGATTGCATTTTCTGTTAATTTATTATCGGGTATCATGACTGCCTTCGCAGCAATGTTGACTGCTTTGATTACGATTGAATTGGGAAAATTTATTTTTGTAGGTAGAGAAGAAACTCCAGATAGTGATACGTCTTTGGCCTTAGCTGGAGCAGGATTAGTTGCTGGTTTAGTGACTGCATTCTCTTCTTCCAATTGGTTTTCTGCAGTAGAAGGAGAAGTATATGCCATGTCCACTTTTTTTACCATGCTTACCATTTGGGCTATGGTGAAGTGGTATAGCTTACCAGATACAAGGAAAGCAGATAGATGGATGGTTTTCGCAATTTACGCAGGTGGATTATCAACAGGAGTACACCTTTTGAGTTTATTAACTTATCCGACATTAGCGTTATTGTATTATTTCAAAAAGTATAAAAAAACGACTCTCAAAGGAATAATTGTTGCTTTGTTTGCGGGATTAGTAGCATTGGCTTTGGTATTAAAAGGTGTTATTGTAGTCATTCCAGCTTTATGGGCATCGTTAGAAGTAATGATGGTAAATAGTTTTGGAGCACCTTTTCATTCTGGAATTATTCCACTTATAGCAATACTCCTTGCCATTGTATATTTCGGATTAAAATATGCACATAAAAAGAAAAATGTACTATTAGAATTAGTAGTAGTTGGTTTTGCTTTATCAGTAATAGGGTTTTCGACCATTGGTATGGTTGTTATTCGTGCCAATACGGTCACTCCCATCAATATGAATGCACCTGACAATCCTATGTCATTGATGCCATACATCAATAGAGAGCAGTATGGATCTAGAGATTTATTGAAAGGTCCTGATTTTACAGTAAAACCATCAGGTACAGCCAAAAAAGATAGATATGGTAGAGTTGGAGATCACTATGAAGTGACTGATTATAGTTTGAGTTATGAATATAGAGCAAAAGATAAAAAATTGCTACCAAGAATGTGGGATCCCAATCAAGGAAGACCCACCCAATATAAACTTTGGATGGGATTAGATCCAAGCAAGCCCCTACCCCGTGGTCGTCCAAATTTTGCTGATAATATTTCATTTTTTTGGAATTATCAAGTAAAATGGATGTATTGGAGATACTTCATGTGGAACTTTTCTGGAAGACAAAATGGAGTTCAAGGATATTATCCGTGGGATAAATCGAGAGGACATTGGATTTCTGGTATCCCTTTTATTGATAAACTAAGAGATATTGATGAAACAGATCAACCCGATTTTATGGCAAATGATAAAGGGAAAAATAAATATTATATGATTCCTTTTCTCTTAGGTTTACTTGGGTTATTTTTCCATTTAAGATATCGACAACGAGAATTTTTTGCTTTGATGATCCTTTTTCTTATCACTGGACTTGGATTGATTGTCTATAATAACCAACCACCCAATGAACCTAGAGAAAGAGATTATGTATTAGTAGGATCTTTTATCACCTATGCAATGTGGGTAGGCATGGGCGTATTGGCATTATTTAAAATATTCAAAGATAAACTAAATATGCCAGGAAAATCCGCCGCGATGTTAGGCGTTGCTTTAGGGATTACTGCTCCTTTACTTATGGGTTTTCAAAATTTTGATGACCACTCTCGATTATATGAAAAAGCTTCAAGAGATTATGCTAGCAATTTCTTGAATTCATGCAGGCCCAATTCCATTATTTTCACCTACGGTGATAATGATACATATCCGCTTTGGTACGCCCAAGAAGTAGAAGGT
>CAZOHX010000333.1:0-4204 GCA_964579315.1 uncultured Saprospiraceae bacterium | reverse complement strand
TTCAGAACCTTCGTTGTATATTTTGAATAAATCTTTAGTTTTTATGATACTCATAATGAATGATTGAATTGTTAAATTAAATTGACCTGACAGCTTCCGCTGGATTCAGTGATAAGGCACGCTTCGCAGGAATTAACGAAGCTAAAAAAGCGACAATTACAGTCATTAACGTGATTGTAAAATAATAATGACTTGGCAAATATGGAAATATGAATGCTCCGATTCCTAGACTCTCCAACCCTTCTGCAAAAGCAGATAGATCAATTCCTTTGGTCGAATAATGTTGTATCACTAGATAACTTAAAAACATTCCAACAGGGACTGCAATGGTCGAAAGGAATACTGTTTCAAAAACTATCATCAAGAATAATTTTGTTTTATTCATACCAATGGACATTAGCATTCCTAACTCTTTTTTTCTCTCTAAAATAGCCATCAACATAGTATTAATAATGCCAAATGCGAGTGCGAATAAGATGATTCCCATAAAAATGTAAATCATACTTGACATCATTTCTTGTGCATAGCCCAATTCTGGAGCTACATCATACCACCCCCTTACTTTATTTGTGGTAATATTCTTTTCCAAATCAGTTACCGTATTTTTAACGTCATTGATGGAATTGCAAATGGCTGCAATTTCATGAATATTTCCTTTTAAGTCACCCAATTTATTTAGATCCTTTTGTCTTACAAAAATATTAAACTCATCGTATCGAGAACTTGATGATTTATAAATCCCTTCCACTCTAAAGGCGGCAGAAGTAATTTCTTTATTCATATCTTGAAAATTGAGTACGATCTTGGATCTAATTTTCGCTCCTAATTTTTCAGCCAATTTCTGTCCAATGACCACAGGATTCTTCTTGAATTTGGAAAAGTATGTCCCATCTTTCAATAAAGTAGAAATATTGCTCACTTTTTGTTCTTGTGTAGGATTGATTCCTAGTAATCGAACTCCATAAGCTCCTTTTGAACTAGAAACCATCGCTGTCACAATATTTCTAGTTGCAAAGGCTTTGATATTCTTGTTTTTTTTCAATTCCGAGAGAACATTTTCTTTATTTTGAATGACATAGTTGATATTGGGATCATTTAAATAATCTGGATTTTGAATTTGAATATGGGAAAGATATGAATTAATCGCTCCATCCAATCGTTGTTCATTCAGCCCCAAGGTCAAAGACATGATGAATAAACCTGCCCAAATTCCAAGTGCTATAGAAAGAATCACAACGAAGCTCCTAAGTTTATTTCTCCAAACATTTCTCCAAGCTATTTTTATTATTTCTAACATTGTTAATATTTTCAATTTATAAAAAGAAGATTAGCTACGCATAGCTTTAATTGGATTTAATTTCAAGATTACCCAAATTGGATAAATTGAAATAATGATTGAAATAACCAAAATTATCAATCCATGCGTTGAGAAAATTGAAGCATCTATAAGTGTAGGAATAAAGGGTTCGAAACCAAATTCTTCAATGCCTTTCCCATCTTTAGCACTTAGGTCGATAGGGTTGAAATGATAATAATATACGAAAGGAAAAACTGCTATCATGCCAGTAATTACTCCAAAAGCACTAAGCAAAATAGTTTCATAAACGATAATAATCGCCAATTTTATTTTTTTCATACCGATAGAAACCAAAATGCCCATTTCGTACATACGCTCTTGCACCATCATCAAAACGGTACCAAATATGCCAAATGTAATAATCATATAAAGTATCGAAATCATAATGATTCCTCCTAGGCTATCTATCAAAATAGTTTGATCAATCTCTGGTTGCATTTGATGCCAATCCATCACTTCAAAAGTCTTACTATCCAGTTTTTGAGCAATAGACTTAGCCAATTTCTTTTCATCTACATTATCTTTTTTAATGACAATCAGATTGGTCACGATGTTTGGTGCATCCAGATAAGTTTGAAAGGCATTCAAATCCATAAAAACAGTAGATTGATTCAGTAATGGATTTTTTAAATCAACAATACCGCTAATTTTGAATTTCCCTGCGGCATTGGAGCCATGATATCCTTGCCCTATCAAAACCAAGGTATCTCCAACCGCTGAATGGAAATATTCTCCTACTTTTTTACCGATCAATATCTCGTTATCCCCCTTAAAAATTTGACCTTCTATTAATTTTTCTGCAAGAGGTTGCATCATTTTTTCTTTTTCAATATTTACACCTATGATCTTCAACCCTTTCGTCAATTCATTAGAAGATGCCAGTGCAAAATTCGATAATCTAGGTACGATATCGATTACGCCATTTACAGATTTGATGTTTTCACGTATTGATTTATTATTTTCAAAACCATTATTAATATTTTGTTCGTCCCAATACCCCTTGGCATGTACTTGTACATATCCAGCATAATTGCCTACTACATTTCGAATCATATTGTCATACATTCCCAATTGCATAGAACGCATAAAAATGGCAAGAAATACAGCAACAACAATCGAAAAAATAGTAATTAAACTTCTTCTTTTGTTTCGCCAAATATTTCTCCAAGCTAATTTTAGTAACATGTTTTTTGTATTAAATCAGTAAAACATTTCATCTTTTACTTTAAGCGTTTCATATATCTAGTCGTAAAATAAGCATCGGGAATATCTTTATCAAAAACGATATTCAAATATTCGAGAATAGTCTTATTCTTGGGTTCATCTACTGTCGTAAATTCTATCATAGACGGCAGTTTTCTATCTCCAAACATTTTGATATTTGTAGCATGGATTTTATTGACAAGAAATTCATCTTCATCATAAAATTCAGATTTAAGTTGAAGGAAATCTTTTGTATCCACCCACATCAATATTTTACCCCAAACAACGGATGCGTCTTCTTTGGCGGTCAATTCCAATTTATAACATTCCAAGCCATCTACGATTTCAGTACCTACCAATTTGTGATTATAATCGGTTACAATCGAAGATTGCTTGACCATATCATCATTTTTAAGATCTGTTCCCATCCAAGATTGCATCATCATAGATGGTGGAAGTTTTATGGTTCTTTCGATAGATGGCATCCAATTCCAAACTTCTTTTTTACGTTTTAAAAACACGATTCCCTTATCTTTTTTAGGAGATTTGAGAATGCTCACAGCATAATCATTTCCTTTTGTCCAAGATTTGATAATCATTTCTTTAGACCATTTTGGTCTTATGACGGAAACTTTTATTTCTGCGATAGAGCTTTTTCCACGCACATTTTGATCAGACTTTTTGATGATTTCTTTGGCATTTTGTCCAAAAGAAGTAATCGAAAAAAGGATAAATATTAGAAAAGATAATTTTTTCATTTGTCTTATTTTTGTTTGCGAATTGTATATTTATGAATCATGGAGTCTTTCATTTCTTGCAAAGGATATTCATCAAAAAGCAAAGATTGAATAATTACACCATCTATTGCTGCTCCGAGAATCAGTGCTTCTTGTCTAGGATTGGTAAAATTCAGTTCAATCAATATTTTTTCAACTTTATCAATCATAATTTTGTATTCCTTATTTAATAGTTCGTTTACGAAATCGAAATGTCCAATTTGGAGAGAAATTTTGGTCATCATTCGTATCATAGGGGCATTGTTCTCAATATGGTCAAAAATTCTAGTGATTAAAGTTTTCATACTTTCTTCAGGAGTCATGTCTTTTTCATCAAAATAGATTACAGATTTGATTACTTCCAAAAGTTTATCCACTACGGCACGTAGCAAATGTTCCTTTGATGTAAAATAATTGTACATCAACCCTTTGGAAATTCCTGCTTGTTTAGCAATTTTACTGATAGACGTACTCCAATACCCAATGGATGAAAATAATTCAAAGGCGGCGTAAAGAATTTTTTCTTTACTTTTCTCTCTAATTTCTTCAAACTGTTTTGGATTTCGTGGACTCATTGATTTCTTTAAATTTTATTTTTGAATGAACGTTCGGTCAAAGTTAAAACAGATTTATTTATAATGCAAGAAATATGCTAAAATTTTAGAAGAAAGAAGAAAAGAAAGAAAGAAAAATGCTATTGTTTGAATGGTTTGAGTGGTGAAGGTTATACATACTTCACCCATATTTCATCATATATTCATGAAATATTGCAATAAAAAAAATGAAATAATTGGTAATCTATTTGTTGTTTATATTTTTCTCAATTCCTTTTTCAAAATCTTCCCCGTAGCACTCATAGGTAGAGAAT
>CAZOHX010000332.1:0-4217 GCA_964579315.1 uncultured Saprospiraceae bacterium | reverse complement strand
GAACCCGTTATAATGGGTACTCTTACCGCCATGCCCATCAATTTATCTTTCAATTCTGGCAAAACCAGCGAAATAGCAATGGTCGCACCCGTTGATGTAGGTACAATATTTTGAGCAGCCGCCCTTGATCTTCTCAAATCTTTATGCGGAGCATCTTGTATTCGTTGGTCTGATGTATAAGCGTGCACCGTAGTCATAGAACCCGTTTTGATACCCCAATTATCATTTAATAATTTTGCGACAGGAGCTAGACAATTGGTAGTACACGATGCATTTGAAAACACATTATGGCGACGATCCAAATCTTTATCATTGACGCCCAATACAATAGTTTGGACACCGTCACTCTTTGCGGGAGCTGAAATCAATACATCCTTTGCTCCTGCAGTTAAGTGCTTTTCTGCTTGGTCTTTAGTTCTAAAAATGCCTGTACATTCTAAAACTAAATCAATACCATGCTCTTTCCAAGGTAATTCTTCTGGATTTCGAATAGCCGAAACACTTATGAAATCGCCATTTACTTTCAATCCTCCATCGACTGGCACAACCGTTCCATCAAATCGCCCATGAGCTGTATCGTATTTCAATAAATGAGCAAGGGTTTTTATATCTGTCAAATCGTTAATAGCAACGACTTTTAAGTTTTTTTTATTTAATAATCTTCTAAAGGTTAATCTTCCAATCCGACCAAATCCGTTTATGGCAATCTTTTTCATAATATATTATATTTTTGAGAAATTTGAACAAACTTCTCATTTTGTGGTAAAAAAAATCAAGTTGCAAACTTAATATATTTATTTTTGTATTGCTAGTTTTATTCATTGAAAAAATATTTATTCATCAAAAAAGTCGAAGAACAAGGAACTCGAAAAAAAAATGAAAAAAAATTTGGAGAATTGAAATAAAATAGATTATCTTTGCATCGCTTTAGAAAATAGCATGGTCCGTTCGTCTAACGGCTAGGACGCCAGGTTTTCATCCTGGTAATAGGGGTTCGATTCCCCTACGGACTGCAAAAGCACCTAAGCCTTGATTTTTCAAGGCTTTTTTTATGTCTAAAATGTTCCTAATCCAATAGAATCATCCTAAATTTTCACTTTTTCTTATCTTTTTCAATATAAAACAACATTTTCCGTTACTTTTATAATTGATTTTTTTTAATAACCTAAAATATTTCAAATGCAAACGAAAAACCTAACCTTTAAATGGGGTGTTTTGATGATTTTAATGATTTTAACATCCAACTTCATCCTAGCCCAAAAAACGTACAAATACACCACATTTCCAAATGACCCCACCCATTTACGACTTTACACCCTCGACAACGGATTTAAAATTTACTTGAGTAAAAATATCGACCAACCCAAAATCCAAACCCTTTTTGCAGTAAAAACAGGTTCAAAAAATGATCCAGCAGATGCAACTGGATTGGCTCATTATTTAGAGCACATGTTATTTAAGGGTACACATAAACTAGGAACAAAAGATTGGGCACATGAAAAAGTCGCCTTAAAAAAAATCTCTGATACTTATGAAATTCTTAGAAAAACAAAGGACAAAGCGACAAGAAAACAAGTTTATCATCAGATTGATAGTCTATCTGGTGAAGCAGCAAAATTTGCCATTCCCAATGAATATGACAAATTGATGACCAGTCTCGGTGCTGAAGGAACCAACGCTTTTACAAGTAACGAACGTACCGTCTTTGTCAATGAGATTCCATCTGCAGAATTAGAAAAATTCTTAAAAGAAGAGTCTCAAAGATTTCAAACCTTAGTATTGCGACTCTTTCATACAGAATTGGAAGCCGTTTATGAAGAATTCAACAAAGGGCAAGATAGTGATAGAAGAAAAGTTTTTTATGCCATGTCAAAAGCCATGTTTAAAAAACACAACTACGGTTTGCAATCAACCATAGGTCTAGGCGAACACTTGAAAAATCCATCCATGGAGAAAATTCATACTTATTTCAATGAGTATTACGTACCCAATAATTGTGCGTTGATTCTTTCTGGAGATATTGATTATGACAAAACTATTGCTATGATTGATCAATATTATGGAAGTTGGAAGCCAGGAAAAGTGCATCAAAAAACATTTCCCAAAGAAGATCCCATTCTCCAACCTGAGGAGATTACTATTTTAGGTCCTGACGAAGAAAATGTAAGTCTTGGATTTCGTTTTGATGGTTACAACTCTGATGATGCCATTATGCTTGAGTTAATAGACCTTATATTAGCCAACGGTCAAGCTGGAATTATTGATTTGAATCTTGAACAATCTCAGGCGGTGCTTTCCGCAGGCTGCTATGTACGAAATCTTTTAGATTATTCGGTTCACAATTTTTACGGCTCGCCTAGAGAAGGGCAAAGTTTGGAAGAAGTAAAAGATTTATTGCTTCAACAAATCGATAAACTAAAAAAAGGTGAATTTCCAGATTGGTTGATTGCGGCATGTATTAAATCTTTGAAATTAGATCAAATAAAAACTTTTGAAGATAGAGAATCTACTGCTTATACCATCATGAATTCATTTATTATGGGTGAATCTTGGGATACCTATTTACATCGTATAGACAGAATGTCTAAAATCACCAAACAACAAATTATTGATTTTGCCAATAAACATTATAAAAATAACTATGTCGTAATTTATAAAAAAACGGGTGAAGACCCCAATGTTTTGAGATTGGAAAAACCCGAAATCACGCCCGTTGATGTCAATCGAGATGATCAATCCCCATATTTCACAATGATACAAAACATGCCGTCGAGTGAAATTAAACCCATTTTTATAGATTTTGAAAAATCAATTCATGAAGAAAAATTGGGCAATATCCCTTACTACTTTACCGAAAACAAAACCAATAAGTTATTCTCGTTGGATTATATTTTTGATATGGGAACGAAAAGTTCAAAAGAACTACAACTTGCCTTGAGTTATCTTCCCTACCTTGGAACTTCAAAATACACCGCAGAACAGCTGCAAGAAGAATTTTTTAAAAATGGACTCTATTTTGGAGCAGTAGCGATGAACGATAGATCCTATGTCTATCTCAGTGGCTTGGAAGAATCTTTAGATGCGGGTATCCAATTATTTGAACATATCTTGTCGGATGTTCAAAAAAATAAAGATGCTTATGTGAAATTTGCCAAAGGTGTTGAAAAAAAGCGTAAAGATGCCAAACTCAACAAACGAAATATTCTTTGGAGAGGATTGTTCCCTTATGGTAAATATGGTGCTTTAAATCCAGAGACAGATAGATTTAGTATGGATGCCATCAAAAATATGGATTTAGATAAACTTACCAATTGGATACATGGATTATCGGATTATGAACATATTATTTCATATTATGGACCTGATTCTGAATTGGCAAAAAAGACCATCCAAAAATATCATAAATGCAATAAATCATTCAAACCCGTTCTTAAACCCACCCTATATCCCGAATTGGATATTGACAAAACAGAAGTATTTTTGGTGGATTATGATATGGTTCAAACCCAATTTATCATGTTGAGCAAGGCAGGACCGAGCAATCGTGCCATCCTACCTGATGCAGAATTATTTAATGAATATTTTGGCGGGGGATTATCGTCCATTGTTTTTCAAGAGATTAGAGAATCCAAAGCACTTGCCTACACAGCATTTTGTTCTTTTGATACCCCATCAAAACCCGATGAATCCAACTATGTGTTTGGTTTTGTAGGTACGCAAACGGCCAAATTACCAGATGCCTTGAATGCACTTAATGAATTACTCAACAAAATGCCCTACGGTAAAGCACAATTTGAATCTGCAAAAACAGCCGTTAAGAAACAGATTGCGTCTGATAGAATTACAAAAGATGATGTATTTTGGGAATATCTTGCCGCTAAAGATATGGGATACAAAACAGATATTAGGAAAGAAATTTATGATAAAATTGACAAAATCTCCTTTGATGATTTACAGTCATTTTTCAAGAAAAATATCAAAGGAAAACCCTATCGGATATTGGTAATGGGCAAAAAATCGGAAATGGATTTAGATGCTTTGAAAAAGATGGGACCTATTACGGAATTGAGTTTGGAAACTCTATTTGGATATTAGGGATTAAATAATTCTAATTTCAGAAAAATACTGTAATGCTTTTTATGGTATTTTTCTGAATTAATCTTTTCGCGGTTGATTTATAATTCTAAGTAGTTGGACATATGTTTTTGTGTGTATAT
>CAZOHX010000331.1:1480-4220 GCA_964579315.1 uncultured Saprospiraceae bacterium | reverse complement strand
AATTTCATTCATTTCCATTGCTAATTTAGCATTTTCTTTGGATAATTTTATCCAATCAGAAAGTAATCTATCTTCTTCCAAAAGCCTGTTTTTCTTTCTGCGTTTGTTTAAAAGTGCTATGTAATTAATTTCTTTCATTTATAGCTTCTATTATTAAAGACACCGTTTTTTGGGGTATCCCCTATTATGGGTTGAAATCCTTGGTTAATATTTGTGAATCCCTTTGATTTTTTTATTTATGGGTTTCATCCCATCATCTATGGGTTAAAACCCATAGCTAATATTGGGTGAATCCTTTGGATTCTTTGTGCTCCTTTGCGTTTTAATCCATCATCTATGGGTTGAAACCCATAGCTAATGTTGGTGAATCCTTTGGATTCTTTGTGATTTTTCTCATCTTCTCATCTAGATTTTGCATTGGCAAAATCGACTCATCTTCTCATCTTCTCATCTTTTCCACTTCTTTATTCTAAATTCTTATAACTATCAACCGCCTTTCTCAATATCCGCAACGCTTTAGAAATATGATTCTCAATTGTCTTTTTAGAAATTCCCAATTCATCACTAATTTCTTGATGCGACATTTCTTCCATTCTACTCAAGCAAAAAACAATCCGACATTTCTCTGGAAGATTTTCAATAGCAAGATGGATGGTCTTTTCCAGTTCTTGATTTTGAATGCCTTGGAGTGCATTAATGCTTTTCTCCTTTGTTTCGGGCATCTTCTCTATATCACTAAAATTCATTTTTTTAGCTCTGATATAATTCAATGTTTTATTGACAGCTGCCTTTTTTAAATATCCTTGCAACGTGGATTTAATATTAATGGTTTCTCGCTTTCGCCAAATATCATAAAACACGTCTTGAACGATGTCTTCAGATAAATTTGGATCTGGAACAATTCGCATTACGGCACGACATAAATAAGTATAATATTTTTTGAACATAATGTCAATAGCTGTTTCACTCCCACTTTTGAGTAGTGTAACAATTTCTTGATCCGAATATTCAATTTTATTTGGCATTTCTGCAAAGGATTAACTAAAAAAGTATGTAGTCTAAGCGTCAAATATATGATTTATATTAGAAATTGCAATCGTTTTGTCATGTATTTAGCATAAAATGTAATATATCAAACAAAAAACGGTGTTTTCACAACAAAAATTTTCAAATGTAAAAAGAATGTAATATATTTAGGTCACCCAAATCATTTGAAATGAAAAATAAAAAGAGAATTCCCCTTTGGAAACAATTTGAAACCAGTCAAAGTGAACGCAATGGTTTTTTTATCCTATTTTGTTTGCTTTTGGGCTTAATTACTTTGTCTTACAATACGCAAATTTTTGAAAGGGATAGACCTGCAGTTGATTTTTCAAAACAACGAGCTATGGCAGAAGCCTTTTATAGAGAAAAGGAAAAACCTGCGGAGTTGTTTCCGTTTAACCCCAATACCATTTCTCTAAAAGACCTTCAAAGATTAGGGCTTTCTTATAAAATATCGGATATTATTGTTCGCTTTCGCAGAATTGGGGGCATTTTTAAAACAAAAGAAGATTTTTCAAAAATTTATGGGATGGATTCTGCTCAATTTCAGCAGTTAGTACCTTATATTACTTTTGATAAAGTTCTTAAAAAATCCAAAAAATGGGAGTCAAAGCCTTCACGAATTACGCCTATTAATTTTGACCCCAATACGGCTACGGCTACGCAATTAAAACAGTTGGGATTGTCTGGTAAAGTGGTAAAAACTATTGTGAATTTTAGAAATAAAAAAGGACGATTTTATAAGCCAAAGGATTTATTGAAAATATACGGTATCTCTGAAAAGGATTATCAATTGCTTGAAAATTATATCCAAATTGATGAATCTAACTTTAAAAAATCTTATGTCAAAAGGGATTATCCTGAAAAAAAGCATACTACAAAAAAGGGTGTTGCACAAGCAAAATTTGCGAAATCATATGCTAAATCGAAACCCAACGTGACAATTGATATCAATCATTCTACTCCTGAACGCTGGCAATTACTCTATGGTATTGGGCCTAAATTATCCAAAAGGATTACAAAATTTAGGGATAAATTGGGTGGGTTTTATAGTATCGATCAGATTGCTACGGTGTATGGTCTTCCTGATTCTACGTTTCAAAGGATTAAATCTCAATTGGTGTTCTCTCCTATTTTTAGGAAATTGGATATCAATTCGGATGATATCAATGTACTGAAATCTCATCCTTATTTGTCGTGGAAAAAGGCTCAGATTTTATTGAATTATCGGCAAAATCATGGAGATTTTAGGGACTTGGATGATTTGCGAAAGGTAGGGATATTTTCGGAGGAGGAGTTGGAGCGGTTGGGGGCTTATGCTACGGGGTTTCACCCGTAGTTAATGATGGTGGACTCTTTGAGTCTTTTGTGCGTGACATGATATACCTATACGTATGTAGGTATTTGTAGAAATGAAATTTGCGCTCTGCTGATGTGTTGAACTCCAATAAATTGGAGTACGCCTTGAATTATTCTCGTAATATTATGGGATTGGGTTGTATTTTCAAAGGATTTCCTATGTTAAAAATAGAGCAGCAGGTACAGCGTAAATATTTTCATTAAAGGTTTGTATTCTTTTGTCATTACTGATAATAAAGCTTTTGAGCACTGGTTTGTCTAAAATGTCTTTGACGCTTACCAAATGCCGGATATCACTTTTGTTTATATGTATAGATTGATTTATTTAAACAGGAAA
>CAZOHX010000331.1:0-1470 GCA_964579315.1 uncultured Saprospiraceae bacterium | reverse complement strand
CCCTGTTCTGTTTCTACCAACAAATCAATTTCAAAACCATCATGTGAACGAATATGATAAAATTCACCTATAAACCCTGCCGTCTTTAATTGCTTTATGATTTCTGCAATAATTGCACTTTCAAATTCGTGTCCTGTCAAATCTCCCCTTTTTCCTACAATAGCACGTTGAATTCCTGGATCTAAATAATGTAATTTTGGGGTTTTTGATAACCGTTTTAGTTTATTTCGATACCAAGGTTTTAGAAGAATTATTTGATAACTCATGGATAGATACTCCAGATATCGTTTTGCTGTCTTTGACGAAATATTAGCTTCTTTACCCAAAAGAGAATAATTCATTTGTTGTCCAGTCAACAATGCTGTTATTTTTTGAATTTTCACGAAAGGCTCTAAAGATTTGAATTCTGCCAAATCTCGCACATCTCGTTCTAAATAAGTCCGAATATAGGTACGTAGCCACTCGAAGCGATCATCATCACTGATATTTTCAGTAACCAATGCAGGGTATCCCCCAAATTTTAGATAAAAATCATAGGCACGGATTCGTTGTGCATAGTCATTCCATAATTTGAAAGGCAGAATCTCATCCATGGGTTTATTGGATATAATAAGTTTTTGAAGCATTGATTTTGCAGGATCTTCATCCCATTCAGCTGTCCGAATTTCAGGAATTGTTAGGGGGTAAACATCAACAATAATACATCTTCCTGCTAATGATTCTTTAACCTTTTTCAACAAAAGCAACTGACTTGACCCTAACAGTAAATATCTTGGATTGGGGTATTGGTCATATACTGATTTTATACTTTCTATTAGGATAGGTTCTTTCTGAACTTCGTCTAGGATAGCTAAGGGATATAATTGAGCCCACTGTGCTGCGGTCAGATTCTTATAGTCCAATCTTAAAATGGGGTCTTCTATTGAAAGGTAATTGTATTCTGGGAAAACAAGCCTTGCCATGGTGGTTTTTCCTGTTTGTCTTGCCCCTGTTAATACAATTATTCTAGCTAAAGGGGATTTAGACTTACTTAAAAGTAATGATTTTAGGACTCTTGATTTCATTTTTGCACGTATATTTTGTAATTATATTCCGAAATATACGTTTTTTTGTATGAAAATCAAATTTTTGGTTTGAAAAACTTGTTGTTTTACAAATTTAGTCCATTTGCATGAATTATATTTGACCCACTTCGGGGTCTGGGTTTGGATTCCTGTTTTCTTTGGATTTCATCCAAAGTTATTCGTATTTATCCCTTTCAGGGAATTTGAGTAACGCAATGAATTTCATTTGTCATAAAAAAAGGGAGAAGTTGAGATAGAATTGCCAATGCAATTCTTGGGTGATGAGTTGAGTTGCTATTCTGACATGTACCTTAGTTATAAAGTAAAATCTGATTATGAAGAGAATCTAACTCAGCCGCCTACCTTTGGCTCTTGCTATCACATCTATTTGTATTGTTGAAATTAT
>CAZOHX010000330.1:0-4225 GCA_964579315.1 uncultured Saprospiraceae bacterium | reverse complement strand
AAATATTTCATTTTATTCCTTTTATTTTTTTGTAAATGAATGGTAAAATGTAAGTGAAACAGGAATCTTAGTAAAGCCACCAAATACTCCTGGAGATAGTGACGAAGCATTTTGAATACCAAATCCTAATTCAAAAATATTTTTGTGATAAAAAAGACGAAATAATGCTCCTACAAAAAATGCTTGACTAGTAACTTCAACAGTAAAGGGCTCTTCATCTACATAAGGATCTAACCGCCAAACTTCTGCAACCAATTGAAATCGTCCAAATGTAGTCATTCCTGCCAATGACCATATTGGATCTTTTGATAAGACCAAATGATTGGCAGAAAATCCCCAACTATAAGTCAAAGCAGCCTTACTTGTACCAAACGTCATCGTCGCATATGCTATTTCATCCGATTTATCTACAAAAATCGAATTAATTCTTGGGTGATATGCATATTCAAATGTACCACCAATATGCAAATATCTAGTTAATTGGTGTCCAAAATGCCCTCCTGCATAAAAGCCTAATCCCAACCCATTAGTTCCTACATTAAAATTAGTACCTGCATTTACCGAAAACCAATCTTCCACACCGTAAATGATTTCATGATCTACAAGACCATTGGTTTTATAATATAATTCATTTTTTTGCAAATGAAAAGCAGTATGTCCTACCATCGACCTTAATAATCCAATTGACGGAGCCGTACTTTTCTCATTCTTTTGTCCTATGGTTTTAATACTGGCAATCAATATCGTATCTTTTTTATGATAGTTATCTTCAATGATGATTTTATTTTTTTCTTGAGACACAATACCTTTGTAGCTTTTACCATCTTCCGTCGTTATACTTATTTTATCCTTACCCCCTGCCTTTACTATTTCAGGAACAAAATCTTCATTATATTCAGAAATATCAGAAATATACTTTCGAGCAATCACATGTGTACCCGTAATTTTTGAAATGATAGTAATGTTTTCTGAATTCTGATTGGTAATCGAGCCAATGATTTCATAAGAATTGGTAAGTGCAACTTTATAAATCTGATGTGCCCCAATATCAATTTTTTCATACTTTAGGGTATCTACATTTGATTGAAAGATTGAATCTATATTTGATTGTACCAATGAATCTATATTTACTCGAACCAATGAATCTACCTTGGCTTGAACCAATGAATCTATTCTAATCTGAACCAATGAATCTGTTTGCCCAAAAGATAAAACTGATAAAAATAAAATTCCAAGTATAAAAATCGATTTCATAATTCAAAATTGACATACATCATTCAATAATTTTTCAAAACGTAATATATAACAAAATTATGACATTAAAATAAAAAAAGTGTAGCAATAAATGCAAATAATACATAAAAATTTATCTAATATGGCGATTAGTTATTTACGTTATCCCACAACATGACTTGGAATAATCCCAGATTTGTATCACATTTCATTCAATTCATCTAAAACATCAATGGTCGAAGCTATAACTGCCAACGTTGGGGCAAGAATAAGTCCTAAAATCGGAATACTTAAAATTAATAAGAATATCAATCCATTTCCTATCGCAAGTCCCTTGTGTTTCTTTACAAAATTGACACGCTGCTTGACATTGAAATGTCTTTCCATTGTAAAATCCATATTGCCAAATCCTGCAAAATACCCTTGTATGACAAATGATAATGGGTAGGCGATAAATCCAATAACGGGAACAAGACCAAGAATGAAATTCAAAAAAGTGTAAAATATTTCTTTTCTCATTATTCTAAAGGTCATCCTTACTCCCCTACCCATATCTCTAATAGCTTTAAACAATGAGAAACTTGAGCCTTCGGTTCCTGAATGTAATTTTTCTACTTGTTCTGATATGACACTTAAAAACGGACCAATCAATATCAATAAAATCCAACGATACATGAATAATCCTGTAACAAAAAGTATTATTTTTCCTAAAATATTAAAAATACTTGTCAATAAGGCAGCACCAGTCTCAAAGGGATAAAAATACATCATGTATGCCCCTAGATTATCTCCAAACCGATAAGCCAAACCAAAAATAATGACTCCTAGTAATAAAGAAATCATCCCTGGTATAATTTGCCATTTCCACATGGAACGTTTCAACATGTATTTTATAGCAATTCTATAACTGCCTATTGCTTTAAAAATTTCTTTTATCATAATTTGGATTTGGTTTGATAAAAAAACCTATACAACATCAAATGTACGGCACAGTAGCTGATGATAGGAAGCTATGGTTTAATAAACAATATGCTCTGTTGGCATTCTTTTATTTAAATTCAATATTTATACCACTATATTTCTCCAATAAACTTGGTAATGCCATAACGTCCAATTTAAGAATACTACAAATTGCTGGGATTTTCTTGAATGTTTTATGGTCATTAGCTGTTTCCGTTTCTTCAGTTACAATAATAACTTTCAAATCCTGATTTTTATGTCTTTCATTTAAAGCATAAATTATCATTCTAGCATCTGCTGAAGCTAAATAATCCTTTTTACTTCGTTCAAATTCGGCATCATTTAATCTTCTAGATAAACGTGTACGAAAATTATCATCAACTAGGTTATAGAATTTTTTTAGGGACGGTGGAAGTAAATTTTTCGTTTTTATTGGGATTTTATATTTTTTTTGAAATTCTTTATCTGTCAGATAGTCTAGCTTATCTAATACTAAACCTTTTGAAATGAATTTGCATTCATTAAGAACTTCATCTATTATTATCAGTTCGCCAATTTCAATTTGATTTTTAAAAAAGCTGAAAAGATTGTTGTTACTATCAAATGGAAGGTAGTAACGAACCAAGGACAATAATGAACTTGTGTCAATAACTACTTTCATTGGATGTATTTTCCAAGTTTTTCAGGTTTAATATTTAATTTTTTGCATACTTCGTATTCATTTAAAACTCCTTCGTAAAATGCAGTTTGAATTGTTGATACAAATAATGGTGAAGCAATGGGTTTTGCAACAGAGCCCCTTTGCTTAATTCCTTGGTCTTTTAATCTTTGCTTTTCTCTCTCTTTATCCTCTTGTCTTTTTCTAAACATTTCATCAAATTCATTCTTGATATTATTGTATGACGTTTTAGAAATTTGATTTTGGAAAAGAAGTCTAGTAAATAAGGCAATTTGACTTAAATGAGTATTGTCAGAAATAGTTTTTATTAAATCAAAATGATAATCATTAGCTGCAGAAGCTTTTTCCAATGTGTCAATAGTTTTTGCGTAATTGCCTATCAAGAAATAGTAGGCAAAGTCATTACACCACTTTTCTAATTTCGATATGTTTTTTTTTGCTAATGTTTGATAATTTAACTGTTCAATTTCTTCTTCTTCTAAAAGATAATGACCAAGTTCGTGAGCCAAAGTAAATATTTCGCGTCTAAATGCTTGATGACGTTTTAAAACAATCATATTGGGTTGTAAGAAAAATCCATCAATATTTGCTTTATTCTTTTTGTTCCAAGTTTCAATGAATTCAAACACAAAAATATTATATTCTGCAAATTTTGAAATAAGAGCCTTTAAAAAATCACGTTTCACATTGTTAAAATTGGGGTATAGCTTTTTTCTGATGATACTAGCAACTTCTTGAGGGTCATCATTGATTGTATATTTCACTATCTTTCTTTTAAATTTTAAATCAGAAAGTTTAGCTATTGCTGACAGAGACAATTTTAATTCTTCAAACTGATTTACAATTTTGATAGCTCCAATATTTAGGTCGTCACTAGCAAAGTTTTGCTTCCTAAAAAAAATACTAGCTTCTTTAGATGTCTCAGGGGCTTTTGGATCTAAATAATAATGCAGTCCTTTATCAAATATTTTGTCGATTCGTTTTAGATAAGAAACTTTTATTTCTTTTGAAAAAATCTCATCGCTAGTAATAGGTTTTTTAAGTCCGCTACTTATTAAAACAAGAAATTCCTGTACGGTAAACCTGTACATTGTTATGAGCTGTTTTAAGCGTGATATGTTATGTTCTACATTCAAGATTTTTTATCTCATCATTTTTTGTGAAAATACTATTTTTATTTGACATTGACCGTTCTTCTATTTGGCAGATAACTATTAAATATTGCTATGCAGATTTTCAATCTTTATATTCTTTTCGATAAGCTAATCATCTTTTTTATCTTCATCGTCAAATAATTTGCTGATATCTACATCGGCGATGGTTTCAGCATTTTGAAATACCACTCCACTATTA
>CAZOHX010000329.1:0-4239 GCA_964579315.1 uncultured Saprospiraceae bacterium | reverse complement strand
ATAAACCTTTTTTTTAATTAGGAATTACGAATTAGGAATTAGGAATTAGGAATTACGAATTACGAATTAACTCAAAATTAAGATTTTTCTCATTTGAGTAGATCTCCTTTTGGAAGAAAATCCAATCCTAGCTTTTCAGTTTTTCATTACAAAAAATCAAATTCATAAATAAACAAACCATATCTTTGTAAAAAAACACAGAAATATGCGTTCAAATCTATCAAACCACCTATTTTACACGGTTTTTATCCTATTTTCAATAAATTTAATGGGACAAGAAATGGTAAAAAATATCAATATTACTCCCAAACCATTAATTATTGACCATTTTTTCAATGCAAATGGGAATTTATTTTTTAGTAGTAATTTCGATCAAAATGGAATCGAATTGTGGGAAACAACCGTCCAATTAGATAGTGCGTTTATTTTAAAAGATATAAATCCTTCCTTTTTAGATGCCAATCCAACTCCATTTCTCTTTCACAATGGATTATTGTATTTCGGGGCATATCGTTCAGGAATTGATGAACTTTGGGTAAGTGACGGTACCAAAGAAGGTACTCATTTTGTAAAAAGTATCAAGGTCAGTAAAATGACGCTTGTCAATGATAAAATAATTTTCAGCGGTTATACTACCTCGGATGGAAAAGAATTATGGATTACAGATGGGACAGAAGAAGGAACTACAATACTTAAAGATATATTGGCAGGCCCACAATCCGCTAATCCTTCGTCCTTCACCATCATCGAAAATACAGTTTATTTTGCAGCTGCAGACACCACCTATGGAGAAGAATTGTGGAAAACAGATGGTACTCCAACAGGGACAATACTCGTGAAGGATATAAATCCAGGAAGCGATTTTTCAAGTCCTATGAATTTTGTTAACCTAAATAATCAGCTCTATTTTACTTGTTATACCGAAGATACGGGCATTGAATTATGGACATCTGATGGTACAGATGACGGTACTTACATGGTGAAAGATATTAATCCAAATGGTGGATTTGCCTTGCCCAATCACCTAACCGTTGTAGATAATACACTTTTTTTCTTAGCCAATGATGGTATTTCTGGCAATGAAATTTGGAAATCCGATGGAACTGAAACAGGAACATCCCTAGTAAAAGATCTTGCAGAAGGTATTGCTCCTGCCAATATCACAGAAATAATCAGCTTTAATCATCAACTGTATTTTACCTTTTATGACAATACTTATGGTCATCAACTTTGGAAATCCGATGGCACAGATCAAGGTACTTTTCGAGTACTTGATATTCATACTGGATTGATCCATAATGACGAGTCTATTGGAAATCTTGTCGTAAACGGAGATCAACTCTATTTTGTAGGAAATGATATTATCCATGGCAATGAATTATGGGTTGTCGATACATTGGCACAACCACAAGTTCTAGATATTAATCCAAATGGAGATAGCAATCCAATTAATTTAGCTGCTATTGGCAATCAAATCCTTTTTTCAACATTATTTGATGGAAATACAAAAATCTGGAAAACAGATGGTACAATAGAAAACACAAAAATCGTTTTTGCCCCTACTCCTAAATCAGAATCATCTAATATTTCTGAAATTGTCATTTTAAATAATCAATTGATTTTTAATGCAAAAGATAGCTTAGGAACTGAAATTTGGTCATCGGATGGAACATCTACTGGCACTCATATCATTAAAGACATAGTCACTGATGGGAATAGCAATCCACGACAACTTACCGTTTTAGGAAATCAAGTTTTTTTCACAGCAGATCATCCAGATACTGGCAATGAATTATGGAAAACAGACGGTACTATGACAGGCACAATATTAGTGAAAGACATCAAAACAGGGGTAAGTTCTTCATCCATCAATAATATGGTAGCCACTACAAGTACACTGTTTTTTGTTGCAAATGATGGAAATACAGGTAAAGAATTATGGAAATCAGATGGCACAAATGAAGGTACACAGATAGTAAAAGATATTCGTTTGGCAAATGCTTCCAGCTCCCCAAAAGAGCTTACCGTGATAGGAAATAAAGTCTATTTTTCTGCAAGAGATTCTGAATTAGGATTAGAATTATGGGTCTCAGATGGGACAGAAGCAGGTACACAAATTATCAAAGACATCAATCCAGAGCATGCTTCTAGTAGTCCCCGAAATCTATATGCCATAGGAAATACACTATATTTTACTGCAAACGATATGGAACATGGTACTGAATTATGGAAAACGGACGGCACCGCTGACGGCACACAACTGGTGAAAGATATTTTAGTGGGGAGTGAATCTGCTCGTCCTACCAATTTCGCCCATATTGATGACAATCTATATTTTATTGTAAATCAAGCAGATACTAGTTTTTTATGGACATCGGATGGATCTGAAATGGGTACACATATCGTTTATACTTTTAACAATTTGACAAGTACCATCCAATCATTAACCACTGTAAACAATAAGATATTCTTTATTGCTAATGACAAAAATATAGGGCAAGAACTTTGGATAAGTGAAGGTACACGAGCAAGTACCCACCTTGTAAAAGATATAAATCCAGAAATGGATAGTGCCAATCCAAGTATGCCCATTTTTGTCAAAAACAAATATTTTTTCAGTGCAGATGATGGTATTCATGGTAATGAATTGTGGAAAACAGAAGGTAATGAGGAAAATACAAGTCGAGTTGCAGATATAAATCAAGGAGCATATAGCAGCTTTCCATCCAAACTTATCAATTTGAAAGACACCATCTATTTTATAGCAAATGACGGTTTTTCTGGGAAGGAATTATGGAAATATATCCCAAGTGATAATTGCACAACAGCCGATGTACCTAAATTGACAAGTCTTTCTACCCATATTTGTAAAAATGACACACTTACGATTGAGATAGACCCATCGTCCCAATTAAACGGTGCGACTCAATGGTTTTTATATACCAATAGTTGTGGTAGCACCCTAGTCGATAGTACTGATGGTCAATCCTTTGAAGTTGCCCCAACCGAAACCACTGAATATTTTGTAAGAGGAGAAGGTGGCTGTGCAGAAGTAGGCATTTGCACCCCTATTACGATTACCGTACAACAACCAGATACCACATTTATGGAACAAACAGCCTGTGGCTCTTATGATTTTGATGGAGAAATCTTTACAGAATCTGGAAATTATTTTAAAACATACCATTCTACCATTGGATGTGATAGTTCGGTTCTATTGAGTTTGACCATCATTACTATTGATAACACCATTGAAAATAATGACAACATACTTTCTTCGACACAAGAGAATGCGACTTATCAATGGATTAATTGTGATGATAATTCTCCCATAGATGGTGAGATTAATGCCACTTTTGAACCCACAGAAAACGGGGATTATGCCGTTGTGATTAGCCTAGAAGGTTGTATAGACACATCCAATTGTGAAACGGTTACGATCATTGCGAATGATGATATTCGTCCAAAAAATATTAAAATTTATCCCAATCCAACATCAGGAGATCTACATTTAGATTTATCACATATTTCGACTGATATAAAAATTGAATTGATTGATATACTTGGAAAATCCGTTTATAAAACTCAAATTAAAGGAGGAATTTCATCATTTATTATTTCTGGAGATAAAATGCATGGTGTATATTTTTTAAAACTCGAGTATAATGGTAAGCATTTTGTGGAATGTGTTTTATTTGAGTAAGTGATGATAATCATGCTTTGCCCCAAACCCAGTAACAAAAAAAAGAGCCAATCAAATAAATGATTGACTCTTAGGTAGTCGGGGTAGCAGGATTCGAACCTGCGACCCCCTGTTCCCAAAACAGGTGCGCTAACCGGACTGCGCTACACCCCGAACTATTATCTTTTATGCGGTGGAGGAGGGATTCGAACCCCCGGTACCATTTCTGGTACACTGATTTAGCAAACCAGCGGTTTAAGCCACTCACCCACTCCACCAACAAGGTTGGGCTGCCTAGAATTTAAATAAGAAATCCCTATTTAATTAGACTTTCAGTTTCCAACAATTTCATGGAAAATTTCTTTCAATAATCCTTTTTTAAAATTGCTCCGCAAAGGTATGATTCCTAATCTTAAAAAGCAAGAAGAATATAAACTATTTTTAATTATTTCTTTTCATTAATAAAAATCAACCTATTGGTCGGGATGACAGGATTTGAACCTGCGACCCCTGGTCCCCCAGACCAGTACTCTAACCGAACTGAGCTACATCCCGAA
>CAZOHX010000328.1:0-4240 GCA_964579315.1 uncultured Saprospiraceae bacterium | reverse complement strand
AAAAGATAATAATTCTCTTGAAGATCTGAAATATTATAAAGAATTCCCATTTTCCATTTGAGTTGTTTATCAAAATGCAATCCAAGAAAATTTGCTTCAATCTCATGCCGATTGGCATCAAAATGACTTAATGATTCAACTTTAGTTCTCGTAAAAATATATCGAGATTCTACATTCAACCAACTATCCCAAATGCTATATATTTTGAATTTATAAATTTGATTTCGCGAAACGCCTTCAAGTAATAAATCTTCCAAAACAAAATCGCTCCTATTTTTTATAATATTAATATTTAGATTGGTGCCCAAAGAAAGATCGAAC
The DNA here is from genome assembly GCA_964579315.1 of uncultured Saprospiraceae bacterium. Lineage (GTDB taxonomy): Bacteria > Bacteroidota > Bacteroidia > Chitinophagales > Saprospiraceae > CAMZLN01. The sequence continues at coordinate 3,919 of CAZOHX010000328.1, read as the reverse complement.
CATTTTTTATTAAAAGTCATAAAGAATGTTTGTACAGAAGATGTACCATTATCGGAAAAATCAATAAGTTGATAATTTGGAAAGAAGTGATATTGACGCATCTTTTTATGATCCATTTGAACATAATTGAGCATCGAGAAAAGAGTAAATCCCTTTAGTGGACGTATAAAAGAATACATCAATCTCACAGTATGCTTGGATTGATATTGATGATAATTAGTCAATTCTCTAGCCAGAAAATCGGGTTCTTGCATGCTAAATACGCCAAAATAAGTATCCAAATCCTGCCCACTTAGATTATGGTCATAAGTCAATTTCACAAAATGCTTAAATCTTGGCAAATTATAATGCAAACTCAATTTAGGAACCAAATAAGTTTTCTGCTCAAATAAATCCGTAGTGTTCCGCATGACTTTTGTACCTAGCTTCATGCGTAAACCACGATATCGAAATGCTCCTTTTATATCTATTCCATAATTGCCAAATACGATAGATTGATTAATCAAAGAATTGTCTCCAAATTGATAATCTAAAAATTTTGAAGTATAATTGGAATAAAAAACACCACTTGACAAAGACCATTTTCTTTTAGAATATCTATAATCAACAGTGGCTTGAGATTCCAATGTCTTGTTTGTCAATTGAAAGTTTACTTCCTTACCCAAAACATTCTGCCCAGCTAAAAAGTACATGAAACTATCTTGTCCAACGAATAAATTATCATCTCCACTTTGATTAAAAACCAAGCCAAACTTAGCATTTAAACTATGATGTTTTGAGATTTCATAATCTATTTTCATATTCGTTTCAGAAATTATATCCTTTGTTTTACTATCGTTTTGTGCAATTGATTTTCTATCGGAATACACAAAATTATTATCCCTTGAAAAATGCTCATCGGTATAAATAGAATATTGTCTCAATTCAAATTTATACTTATCTTTAAAACGTTTTGTAAATACCAAATCACCACCGATAGATTGCAAATCTACCTTTTGAAATACATTTTTTTCTAAATACAAATCACCTTTGTCTTTAAATTGATCTTCTCTAGAGTCTTGGGTTTGTTTACCTTGAAAACCAAAAAGAGCTAGTTGAAAATTGGTGTTTTTATCAGGATTAAAACTAATATTTCCACCCAATGCCAAATCATTTTTTCGACTCATATCGTTTGCATTTCTAAAATATTTTGGAAAATTTAATCCGCCTTGTTTTATAGAATTGAATCCACCACGCAATTCAATGTAATCATTTATACTGACGGTCTGTTCAGCTGTATTATTGGCTCTCGCAAAAGCAAAATAATTAAATTTATCATTAAATCCATAAGCATTCAAATCTCCTTTGTACTTTTTGACAATTCCCATTCCCAAATGCAATTTCAAGGAATTAGGATTGTCTTTCAGCTTAATATCCAAACTCACTTCATTATCTAAGGTTTTTCTGTTCACCCCTTCCACCAATTCTACATTATCCACATCTTTCGGGTCAATCCCATCCAATAAAACGGATCGTTTCCCATTCATAAAATCATCGCCATTCACCTTTAATTTCTTTACATCTTCTCCTTTTGCAGTTATTTTTCCTTGGTCATCCACATTTATACCTGGCAATTTATTGAGTACATCTCCCAAGTTTTCTTCTGTTCCATTGGTAAATACAGTCGGGTCATACAAAGTGGTATCCCCATTGACAATAACGCCCGTTTTGTAGGCAGAAACTTCCACTTCTTCCAAAAGATAATTGGATGAAGATAGCACCAAATCTTTGGAAGTCCTATCCACCGAAATTTTATTTTCAATAGGGTCATACCCCATCATGGTACAGGTCAACCAAACAGAATCCGACTTAGATTTATAATTAATTTCAAAATTTCCATTATCATTGGTAATAGAAAAACCAAGTATGGATTTGGTAGCAATATCTTTTACGATGACAGAACCAAAAGGCACAGCTTCTCCTTTTTCATTCTTTAATTGCCCTTGAATAGATTGAGCTGAAATGGAGAAAGAAATTAGGGAGAAAAATAAGATTATTTTGTATTTCATGATTGTTTTGATTGATAGTAGCCTAAATTACTTTGACAAATTACTCATTTTCTTATACTTCCCCATCATTGCTTTTTTCTTCTCTTCATATTCTTTAAAACTTATTTGCTTTTTAAATTTCGTTTTTGGAATATCAATCACAACTTCCTTATTCAACTCAATAGATTTGGCTTCAATAATTCGATGAGAAGCTTTGGTATTTAATTCTACTTTCAAAATCATCCCTGGTAAACCGCCCAACAAAAAAGGACCATTTGAAATAGGCAAACCAGGAGCAAACCATACTCTAACTTCTGGAATTCCAAATAAAAAACTATCTCTCGACACCGCAGATAAAACGTCATATCCCAATATTTTATCCTTTTTATTCTCTAATTCCCATGATATTTTCGGCAATTTATCTACAATTTTATATTTTTTGCCATCTAAAGATTTCAACATGACAAGGCTATCTTTTTGAATATCTTTCCAGTAAAATGAATCATCATTTGAATTTACATTAACAATCATAACATTTGAGTCATCAAAATCATCTAAAGTGTCATCATTCACTAAAAGTTTAAAAAATGATTGATAATTATTCTGCAAAAATTCATACCGTTCATGCTTATCTAATCGCCCTGATTTAACCATTTTGACCAAAATGGGTGGCATATTTTCCGTAAGCAGTATTTTTGAATTGTCTTCAAAAACAATTTTTGCACTATTTTGTCCATAAGAAATAGACGTCAATAAAGACAGAATAAGAAGATGTATTAATTTCATTATTACATTTTTAATCATCACGAAATATTTCGTAATTCAAATATATACGAAATAATTCGTAATAAAAAATTAATCTTACTTTTTTTTGTGAAATTTACCCTTTGCTATTTGCTCTCCCTTAAATTTATTATTTATTTGACACAATTCATCCAAACCAACTTCTTTATCAGCCTTTATAGTAGGTTTTATAACTTTCATTGTTTTATTCAAAACAATTTCTTTAGCCTCAATAGTTCTTTTTACTTGCCAATTGGACATTTCTACTTTCAAAATCATCCCTGGCAATCCTTGAAACAAATAAGGGCCGTTTGAAATAGGGATTTCTGTGGTAAACCAGACTTTTATGGTATCGAATGTTGCTCCTAATATACAATCTCCTGGTGTAGTCGCAGTATAAACGTTATAATTTAGCACACGAGATTGACCGTTCTCCAAGTTCCATTCCAAGGTTGGGATAACATCCACAACATGATACTCCACATCATTAATAGACTGAACAGCATCAAACTGGTTGCAATCTACAGATTTATAATAATAATCATCAATATTGGAAATCTGCAAATTACCAAAATCAACTATTTGGTCATTATTGTCAGCAAAACGGTATAGGGAATGTCCATCATGCTGTGTAAAGCTAAATATTTTCTTTTTTTTACTCATCATGGCTTTAATCCTTGGAATCATACTAGGATTTACGCCATCAAAAGAAAGCATTTCCACTTTATCTAAATACAGAATGGACACATCTGTCGTTTGCCCAAGTAATAGATTTGAACAAAAAAGAATCAACATCGAAATTGTATTTTTTAAAATCATATTTTATCTTTTGAGAGAATGATGTAAAAAACTTTATTTTCATCAACAATATACAAGTATTTAGCGAAAAATCAGCATTTACTAAACTTTTCGAGTTTGGTAAATGTAACTTCAATAAATGTTTACCAAACTTTGAAAGTTTAGTGAACAAAAAAATTTGAAAACACCCCAAAATTCCTTAATCTTGCTTTATTATCATTTACCCAACTTTTTTTTAGTTTGGAAAATGTATTTTCAATAAATGTTTACCAAACTTTGGAAGTTTAGTAAACAAAAAACAAATTCATGTT
>CAZOHX010000327.1:0-4242 GCA_964579315.1 uncultured Saprospiraceae bacterium | reverse complement strand
ATTTTTCAAATAAATTGGATACCAAAATGTATTATCCCAAGATTTTAGCCTATTATTTTGGGCAAAATTATGAAAAATACAAAGATTTAAATACGATACCGATTGAGCAGATAAAACATGAGTTTATACAACTGTATGGAACATCCCATTATCTGAATTTCTACCATCATTTTTTAATTTCCGTCCTTGGCAATAAGGCAAATTATCAAGATTTATATCAAACTACATTTATTGATTTGGTAAATCATAAGCCATATTTATTTAAAAAGCCATTTGTCTATGACGATTTAGGAAAACTGATTGTTCAAATTAAGAAAAAGAAAGATTTATCTCATTTGTATCAAGGATTTCTATATCAAATGAATTTTGACGATGTGGTGGTCAATTATTACGATTTAAAAGCTCTTTTGGAATATCGTATGGGGAAAAAATTGGCTTTACAAAAGACTAAGTCAAAAATGGAGCAGATTTCAAAAAAAGAATATGGCGGGGCATTTGAGTCGGAATTGGATTATTGGATTGGGAAGATGGATTGATTGTTTTGGAAAGGCGAAAATTAAACATTAGAACAATTATCGGAAATTCATCTCATAAAAGTCCACAATACGTTCATCCACCATAATATCATTCATAGTGATTTTCTTTTTCAAAACGATACCTTCAAGCGTACGACACCTACTCAATGCGACATAAGTTTGACCATGTTCAAAAGATCCCCTACCCAAATCGATAATCAATTTATCAAAAGTTTTACCTTGACTTTTATGAATGGTAATGGCCCAAGCCAATCGAATAGGAAACTGAGTAAAGGTGCCCACCACTTCAGATTCTAGTTTACCACTCGGAGCATGATTGTATTTCAAAATTTCCCAAGTATGCTTTTCGACCCGAATCTCTTTCTTTTTTCCATTATCTTCAATTTCCATGATAACACTCTGCTCTGTCAGTGATTTTATCTTTCCAATTGTTCCATTTACATACATTTTATCAGGATCATTTCTTAAAAACATAGCCTGAGCACCTACTTTTAGGCGAAGAACAGCTTCAGATGGATAAAGTCTTGGGTCAAATTTTCCAGTCGAAGATGAGGTAAAAATGTATTCTTTTTTATCAATTTGAGCCAATTGTTGAGCATTTATACGGTCAACAATTGCATTTCTAGTGGACAATGTGATATAATAATCTTCCAATTCATAATGTGGAAAATGCCGTTCATTCAAGTCAAGTAAATCGTCATAATCAATCCGATTGGTACGCACAGCATCCAGTAAACGAATAAAATGCCGTTCTTCTTGACGATAAATTTTTGACAATTCAAACATTTTCATTTCAAATCCAGATTCAAAAACATGGGCGGAAAAAAAGTATGGGCTCAAATATTCCGTTGAAAAAATAAATTTTTCTTCCTTACTAGCGACAACGGGTGGCAATTGAAATAAATCCCCAAAAAAAATCATTTGTACGCCCCCAAAAGGTTCTGAATTATCACGTTGTAATTGCAAAAAATAGTCCATACCATCAATCAAATCCGCTCTTACCATAGAGATTTCATCAATGATTATCATATCCAATTTTTGAAATATTTTTCTATTTCTAAAACGTTTTATCTCATCTATAAAATTGGGTCTTGGAGCAAATTTAAAAAAAGAATGAATAGTTTGACCTTTCACATTAAGAGCGGCAACGCCCGTAGGAGCTAGTACAACAACATTTTTTTTAGTAGTATTTCTAAATAACTGCAGCAAAGTGGACTTTCCAGTACCTGCCCTCCCTGTCACGAATGCACTTTCCGTAGATTTTTCCATAATATCAAGGACATTCTTGAAATCTGTACTAAGTTGAAAAGGCGTTTTGTCAAGCATGTTTGAAAGAATAAGTTTATTCAATAAAATGTAAAGATAAGGAAGAAATAAATCACATCCATTCTAACTTTACTATTCTTTTCCATCATTCCAAATCTCCCAAGCTGCTTCTGCCTGACCGATTAACATATCCAAACCATTTATTACTTTAGCCCCGTGCATCTTGCCCTTTTTCATAAACAAAGTTTCTTTTGGATTGTAAACCAAATCAAATAAAAAGTGATTTTCTGTAAGTTTTGAATAGGGAATATCAATACAGTTATCAATATTTGGAAATGTACCCAATGGAGTAGTATTGATTAAGAGTTGATAATTAGCAAAATCTAATTGATGCACAGCTTTATAATTCAGAATTTCGGAACTGCGAGTTCTAGAAACCAGTTGATAATCAATATTCATTTTTTTTAAAACATAAATAACCGCTTTTGAAGCTCCTCCTGTTCCAAAAACTAGGGCTTTTTGCACTTTTGCCCCCTTCAAAAATATTTTCAATGCATTTTCAAAACCAATAACATCCGTATTGTAGCCTATCAATTTTTTATTTAAAAATTTGATGGTATTGACAGCACCAATGGTTTTTGCCGTTATATCTATTTCATCCAAAAAATCGAATATAGATTGTTTGTAGGGAATGGTCACATTTAGCCCAACCAAATCTGGATTTTTGTGACGTATTTCATGAAATTTCTCTATATTTTCAATGGGAAACAACTCATAAATAGCATCCAAAATACCTTCTTTTTCAAACTTTTCAGAAAAATATTTTTTTGAAAACGAATGACCTAGGGGAAATCCAATAAGTCCGTATTTTTTAGTATTCATATCCTTGATAACGCTTAATTTCTCCAAAAGGTTGTCTATTCTTTTGTTGAAAATGGTTTATTTTTTAAAAATAATTCCTATAAATATTCTTCTTACACTTTTCAGGTAAAACATCTAAATCCATAGCTTTTTGAGCCAATTTCATATCGCCATCCCGATGATAAATCAGATAAAATACTTCCACCAAAGTCAACTGGTGGGCATCTGATTCCAATAAAATAGCTTCATCCCCGACTTGAACAGCACCTTCTTCCAAAATTTGTACATACCCCCCTGGGAAAGGGCTTTCGATAAACATCTTCACAGCATCTTGAGTTCCAAAACGAATACCCAATTTATAACATGGTTTTCGGGGTTGAGTGATTTGAACTTTAGCTTGACCAATTTGAAATATATCTCCGATTTTGACTATTTCTTCATCAAAACTATCAAAAGTAAGGTTTTCACCTAAAAATCCGTACTGCCAATCCAAATTGGGATATTTTTCTTTCCAAAAAGGATATCTATTGTCACCATAAATATAAGCTGCCTTTAAGGCGCCCCCATGTACTCGTTTGTCCATTACGGTATCTCCTTTGATACCCGTTTTACCTAGGAAAATGGGATTTGGAGTTGGATTTTTATAAAGACCCGTTTGCTCTTCTTTCCCATTCCACATGATAGTTGTGGGATTCGCAATGTTAGTGGATATGATTTTCATTTTTTGCACAAAATATGAAAAAGTAACGTATTTTTTAGAGCATTTTACAGCCTAAATTAATCCACTCCAATTCCTTCCATCTAAAAAGCAAGTTTGCCTTATAAAAACAAGCATCTAAAATAAAATGTGTGTAACTTCAGTTAATAAATAACCATTAAAAATTAAAAAACCCTATCTTCGATTTCAAAACGAAATTTAAATTCATGAAACTAAGCAGAGGGAAAAAACTGATACTAAAGAGCTATTTATTAGTCTTGTCCATATTTTTTTTATTTCGAATAGGGCTATTTGGGATGGAATTAGAAAAATTAAACTCCAATATTCCTTATTTAAACATATTTAAGGCCTTTTTTATGGGGTTGAGATTTGATATTGTCATTTCAGGATATATTTTATTTTTCCCCGCCTTAGTCCTTTTGATTTCAGAAATGCTTGGGAAAACACCAAAATGGTTAGATAAAATAGTCTTTTATTGGATTTTTGTCTTTTTTACAATGGCATTTTTAATTTGTGCGGTAGATATCCCCTATTTTCATCAATTTTTCAACCGATTTTCAGTCGGTGCCTTTGAGTGGATGGATAGTCCAATGTTTATTTTCAAAATGATTTATCAAGAACCTGTGTATATTTTTGCTTTCATGGGTTGGGCTTTCATGATTCTCATATTCTATAAATTTTTGAGAAAAATATTCATTAAAAGTTCTAATTTTAATCATCAACAGATTGTTTTTAAAATTTTGGGTGCTTTACTCTTTCTTGCACTGATGTTTTTAGGTGTTCGTGGACGAATTTCTAAAAAATCTCCAATAAGGATTGGCACAGCTTATTTTTGCAATGACCCATTTCTCAATCAATTGG
>CAZOHX010000326.1:0-4246 GCA_964579315.1 uncultured Saprospiraceae bacterium | reverse complement strand
TATATGTGATATATATTTTTTGGGAATTTCCACTTTGTTGTTTGACCACAGTACAAGGGAATCATCTTTGAAAATACTGAAATGATAAGACTTTTTTGAAATCGCTTCTAACTTTTTTAGATTTTTGTCACCATATGAAATATTGGGGGTTTTGTTTAAAACATCTGCTAAAAAATGGGTGTCATTAAATATTTCTTTTATCTCTCGCTCTTGTTGATGCAAGTGGTTTTCAAATTGCTTAACAAATTTCTGCTCATCTTGATTCTTGACAAAATTAAAGTAGAAAAAAAGAGATAAAATTAGGAGTAAAATCGCAAAAATAGAGTGATAAATGATCTTCTTAGGCATGCTTGTAAATTTTTATAGTGTTCAATAGTCTTAGTAGGTCAAAATACTTGGACTGGGAAATAAATTGTGCGACATTTTTCTTTGAGCATGCAAAGATAAACATATATTAATTAATTCAATGTGTTATTTGACTTTTATTTTCTTTTTTTTACTGATTATTCCTAATTTTGATGCAGTTTTAGATACATTTATGTTTTAAGGAGCTCAACATTTGTTTTTGTGTGTATATTTTGATGAGTTTCCGTCCAGACACTATATGTCTTTGAAAAATATAACCAAGCACTTTGCTGCTCTATCGCGGTTTCAATCTTTGGATTGGAAATGAGGAAAGTCCGGACAACGTAGAGTTTCACACCATCTAACGGATGGGGTTCTGATATTTTTCAGAATACAGAAAGTGTCGCAGAAAATAACCGCCCCCAACTCGTTGGGGGTAAGGGTGAAAACGTGTGGTAAGAGCACACGATTTGTTGTGGCAACACAATAAATGGATAAACCTTGTGAGTTGAAATGCCATGTATATTTCGATTCCCCAATTTATCGGGGACTGGGTTGCTCGCCTAGCTTAATATGGTCGGAAGGGGTGGGCAGATAGATCCCTAAAGTGATTTGGGGACTAGATAAATGATAGAGATTTTGTTCGCAAAATACAGAATCCGGCTTATAGGCAGAGTGCTTGGTTTTTTTTGAGTTTTTTTTAAAAAATTCTCAATAATATTTGACAAAGTAAATATGATTAAACATCTCAACCGTTTAACAAATTTAAAAATAAATACATGAAATACTTGATTCCATTTTTTATATTCTTATCCCAATCTACTTTTAGCCAAACGGGATGTACGGATCCTTTGGCTGAAAATTATGACGAAAATGCTATCGAAAATGATGGTTCCTGTATTTATGAATCTACAGTTGACAAGCCTTTTGAATTATATGAATTGAAAGAGCCTATTCTTGAAAGTTCTGGCTTATTATACACTTCTGAAGGGCTATGGACGCATAATGATAGTGGGAATAAGCCTATTTTATATCTGTTAGATTCGGCATCTTTTGATATTAAAAGAAAAGTGGTCATTCAAAATGCTACCAATAGGGATTGGGAAGATCTAGCAATGGATGGTAAATATTTTTACATAGGTGATTTTGGCAATAATGAAGGAGATAGAAAGGATTTGAAAATTTATCGTATCTTGAGAGATGATTTATTAAAAGATTCTATCAATGCCGATATAATTGAATTTTATTATCCCGATCAGATTCACTTTGATTTGGGAAATAAGCATCATAACTTCGATTGTGAAGCTTTTTTTGCAAGTAAAGATAGCCTTCATCTCTTTACTAAAAATTGGGAAAATCATAAAACAAGACACTATACTTTACCTAAAAAAATTGGAAGTTATCCTGCAATTTTGCGTGATTCTTTTGATGTAAAAGGATTGATAACCGCCGCGGATATGGCTCCCAATGGCGTAATTTCACTTTTGGGGTATGAAGACAAAGCTTCTGGTACTGCCTTTCAGTGGTTGTTATTCGATTATAAAAATATGGATGTCTTTTCTGGAAATAAACGCCGATTATCTTTGGGCTCAGTTATTGAAAGAGGGCAAGTGGAAGGACTGGCTTTTAGTCATAATGGAGAAGGCTTTATTTCATCAGAAGATTTTTCTTTTATCAAACCCAAAATCGTGCGGTTTACAACACAGGAATGGACGGATGCAATGACCCCCACAGAAGATATTCCACTGCCTTTTCATTTGTTGACAGTTTTTCCAAATCCTTTTATAGATACCATCCATGTGGTGATGGATAGTGGTCAATTGGGAAAAGATGTTGAGATTCAGTTGGTGGATATTTTTGGTAAAGTTCTCTTGTCTCAACACTTTAAATTTAATCGCTTTTTGGATTATAGGTCTAAAGTGCAAATGGATGGGGCAATTCTTTCAAAAGGAACTTATTTCTTGAAAATTTCATCAGATGGCTACGAAAAAATGGTTGTTTTATTAAAATCCTAACCGTTTTTTATGCACCCATCTTTTCAAGCATTTTTAAAAGCTCAAATTTCCGAAGGGGGAATACCTCAAGAAAATATTTTTGCCGTTTTTGCTGCTCTCTTGGAAGATATTTATGAGGTGCATTCTGATGGATTTGTTGCCAATATTGAAGATGGTAATTTTTTGTCGGAAGACAATGGACGCCTCCTACTTCACGCTAGTGGAATCCTATCACCTACTTTCAATGGATTTGTTTTGGATGAAATTGAAGAAAAATCTAAGGCGACTCCTTTTAAAATAAACTCAGGTATGCGAGAAGCATTTGTGGACGGAGAGCTGGTATCCACCAATATGTTTTTGGCAAGTGATATTCCTGAAAATTGGGCGTATGTTCCCAATTATTCTTCTTATGAATTGTGGATAGGTCATCATGATCCGTTGAGCGATATTTTTCTTTTGGGAATGATCATGGCAAGTTTGATTTTAGGTTTGGATTTTAGAAAAATAGAAGATTTAGAAAAATTTGTAAATAATCGTGATAATCTCTTTGTTCTTCGTCCTAAATTGCATCCTTCCATCGTCAAATTATTGGTGGAAATGACCGCACTCGATAGAACAAAACGACCTGTTGATTTACTAGATGTTTTGATTTTATTACAAAATTATAAGGATTTCAACCCTAGTTTGACATCTGATTTAAGCTTTTCTGATGGATTTATCTCATCTGATTTGTCCGATAAAAATCAATGGATTTTGCAAGAATTGAAAAGTCGTTTGTTTAATCTTTCTCGACGAAATCGACTATTGTATTTTAAGCCACAACTTCGATTTTTAAATCTTACCGTTGCTTCTGTTCCAGATGAAGCTGATGTGAACCTAATTCAACAAGAAGATTTATTTATTTGGACGGATGGTTTGCAACAAAAAATTAATAAGGCTTCCAAAATTTCATTAAATAGGTATTTGCCTTTTCAGGATAAATCTTTTTTAATTCAACGCTTAAAAAAAATTGGGGCTGAAGCTCGAAAAGATGTACGTGAATTTGGCTTCCATCAATTAAAATTGGCAATTGCTTTTTTAAATTGGAGTGATATTGATGAAAGTGAACGGATTCAATCTCCGTTGCTCTTGATTCCTGTCAATCTTGTCATGGAAAAAGGAATTCCTCCTAGATTTAGCCTAGATATTCAAGCAGATGTGGTCGAAATTAATCCTATTTTGTCCTATGCTTTAAATGAAAAATATGGTATCAAATTACCAGCATTTTTAGATTTGTCGCAATCTTCTTTGGATGATTTTTTTATCTTTTTACAACAACAGGCTATTGGTAAAATCGATGGCTTGATTTTTAATTGGTCCAATCGTCCCAAGATAAATTTGCTTCATAAATTATCCAGTGATACCATTTATCGGTATCTTTCACGATTGTCGCAAAAGGAAGTAATTCCAAAGGAAAAAATAAAACATAAAACACATTATAAAATTGACCATAGTCTAAATGATAATCCTTTTTTGTGGGAAATGGATACTTGTAATATGGTATTGGGCAATTTTAATTATAAAAAAATGTCTTTGGTTTTTGATTATGAAGAAATTGCTTCTAAAAATATTCAAAATAAAACTTTTAGCCAACTTTTTGATGAACAGGAGCAAAAACTTGATTGGAAAGATCAGTTACCTAATTTGGTGAAGCAAGATTTTCGTATTTTATCCGCTGACTCTACTCAGCGAAAAGCTATAAATTTGGCTGTTTCTGATGATGATAAAAGTTATGTCATTCAAGGCCCTCCAGGAACAGGTAAATCTCAGACGATTACAAATTTGATCGTAAATTTAGTCGCTCATGGCAAAAAAGTATTGTTCATTTGTGAAAAAAGGGTTGCCCTAGATGTTGTTTTCTACAAGTT
>CAZOHX010000325.1:0-4256 GCA_964579315.1 uncultured Saprospiraceae bacterium | reverse complement strand
AATGCGGCTTTTGTGGATAAAACTATGCTTTCTTGTAACACTAGTGATTTGGATATAACTGGAAGTTCCACTTCTGCGGTGTCCTACACATGGACAGGACCCAACTCTTTTTCATCTTCTAACCAAACTACTAATATTAATACAGCAGGAACATATCAACTCATTACAACAGACTCAAACAATGGTTGTACAGGTACAGCAGATTTAATAGTCCCGATAGATACAATTTCTCCGATGGCAGATGCTGGCCCAGACACTACTTTAACTTGTACAAATTCAATGATTGAAATTGGAACAGATAATACTGATTCTGGTGCAAATATTTCTTATCTCTGGCTCGATTCATCTTTAGCCAATAAAGGAAGTTCGAAAAAAATTCAAGTTTCTAAATCTGATACTTATAAATTAATTGTCACTAATTCTACCAATGGATGCTCAAATGAGTCTTCCGTTTTTGTGAATATTGACACTCTAAAACCAAACTTAATCTTATCTCCTACACAAGTGCTAAATTGTGCCAATTCTACTGCAAATTTAACAATGAATGAAGGATCGGGAATTTCTACGATAGATTATCTTTGGACTGATTCTGGTGTACTCCATGAAACTACTAATTCCATCACCGTTTCAACTGCGGATACATACCATGCATTGATGACTAATACGGCCAATGGATGTACTGCATCTGGAGATGTACTTGTACTCAATACGACCAATTCGGTCATTGCAGATGCTGGCCCCGACATTATATTAAATTGTTTTCAACCCATTAAAAGTGTTGGTGGAACAAGCAGTAGTGCAGGAACAGATATTAAATATACTTGGAAAAACAGCAATGACATAACTGTAGGTATTGAGTCCACTCTAAATGTAGGTATTCCAGATACTTTCTACTTAACAGTACTTGATAATTCGACGGGCTGTTCTGCAATGGATACCGTAATTGTAACAGAAGATAAAACGACTTCTATTGCTAGTATTAATAATACAGAAGATACTATCAACTGTGTCCGCAACTCAATATTACTAAATGGACTTGTGAATGATAATGCTATCAACTATATGTACAAATGGCTAGATCCAGATTATAATTTACTGACAGATGTTGCAGATGTAGTCGTTACTTCAGGTGGAAATTATCACTTTGAAATTACTAGAGATGACAATGGTTGTAAAGATACAGCTTCGATAATCATATATTCGGACACCGCTACATCTCAAATTACCATTGCAAATCCAGCAATCGTTACTTGTAAAAATAGCCCCGTACAGCTCTCTACTTCTGTAGTTAGTCCTAGCTACTCAGAAAATTTCTGGACTACATCAGATGGTCATTTTGCTTCACCCCAAAATCTCTTGAGTCCTTTTGTAGATCAAGGTGGAACCTATAATCTTGTTGTGACTGTTCAGAGAAGTGGTTGTACATCTACAGCCAGCATTAACGTAATGGAAAATACTACACCACCCATTGCAAAAGTGATTGATGATATAGAACTAAACTGTCTTCAAAGCAATATCAACTTAGTAGATAATTCAACTTCATCTGGCAATACGTTTACTTATGAGTGGAAAAATCAAACAGGTACCGTTATTTCCAATGATTATTCCATCGTCATAGATTCTGCAAATTTATATTCTTTAATTGTAACGGATACAATTAATGGATGTACGGCACAAGATATTGTCCAAATTACTGAAAATAAAGTTTATCCTTCAACGGTTATTGGCATTACAGAAGATACGATTACTTGTGATAGAGCATCTGTACAAATAAGTGGTGGAGCAAATAATTCAGGCTCAGCTATTGGTTATAATTGGTATGATGAAAATTGGAATATCATCACATCTGGTGTAACTGAATTTGTAGCAACCAGGGGTGGAAAATATCATTTTGAAGCCGTTCGTGGAGATAATTTCTGTAAAGATACTTTTGATTTTGAAATTTTTGCAAATAATACACCCCCAGATATCGTTATGGGGACAGCAGACTTAATTACTTGCTCAAATCCATTTATCTCGCTACCCGCATCTGTGAGTAGTCCCAATAACCAGTTGACCTATGCGTGGTCAACAACAGATGGAAATATTACATCTGCAACGGATATGCTCAATATTTTTGTAGATGAAGGAGGAACTTATACGCTTTCGGTATCTGATTTAACCAATGGATGCTCCTCCAACGAAGATATTACCGCTCTTTCGGACACCATTACACCTATTGCAGATGCTGGTGTAGATTTTGAATTAAATTGTGCATTTGAAAGTTTAAATCTAGGAGGTTCTAATACGTCAACTGGTAGCCAATATGCCTATGTTTGGAAAGATAATTCAAATGTGATTATTGCTACTACAAAAAATAAAAACATAAATACGCCTGATACTTATGAATTATTGGTTACAGATAAGAATAATGGTTGTACTGCTTCTGACAGAATTGTGGTTACAGAAGATAAAGTAGATCCTGTTGCTGTAATTAACAACTCAACGGATACTATCAATTGTTTTGCCCCACAATTAACCTTAGATGGATCAACATCAACACCAAATAATATTGATTATGAATGGAAACTTGACAATCAATCTGTTTCAACAGATGCCATTTATTTTGCAACGAAAGGGGGGCAGTATTCTTTGAAAGTTAAAAATCAAAATAACAAATGTGAAAACGAAATTACCATTGATATTGCAGAAGACAAAGATGTTCCGACCATCCAAATTACGGATATTGAACAAATCAATTGTACACAGACAGATGCTAATATTGATATGGAAATTCAACCATCCACAGGAAATTATGCTTTTGACTGGACTACAACCAATGGAAGTTTTTCGGGTCCCATAGATCAATTGGACACCAAAGTGAATTTGGCAAGTGATGATTATATGATTGAAGTCACTAATCAAGATAATGGATGTACTGCTACCAATACAGTCACTGTTTCCGAAGATATTGAAACACCAAAAGTAACACTTGATGTCAGTGATGAATTAAATTGTCTCAATGAAAAGGTCAATATTTCTACTACACCACTTGATCCATCCCTAAACTTGACCTATGATTGGTCTGGACCTAGCATTTTAGGAAATGTGACTACTACAAAAGACATACAAGTCAATCAACAAGGAGATTATTCTTTAATTGTTAGAAATACTCAAAATGGGTGTACTAGCCAAAGTATAGCTACGGTCGCTGAAAACACAAAGCGTCCACGATCAGCTGAAATCTTTTTTGAAGATCCTACTTGTTTTGAAGATAGAGATGGAAATATTATAATTGACACTGTAATTGGAGGTAATCTTCCTTTGGAATACAAAATCAATGAATTTCCATTTAAAAATGGAAACGATTTTAAAAATCTCAATGCAGGAAGTTATACAATTACAATCCGTGACAATATAGGTTGTACATGGGATACGATTATTGATTTGGCACAACCCCGTCCAGTAACAGTCAAAATATTAGGAGATTTGGAAGTACAATTAGGTGAAACCGTCAATTTATTCGCTCAGTCCAATAATAATTCATTGGATTTGGAATGGTTTGAAAATGATGTACAACTAGAGGATACTGCCACACAAATTTTTGTGGAACCAACCAATACATCTCAATATCTAGTAATAGCTTATGATGAAAATGGATGTTCCGCACAAGATCGAATGGAATTGAAAGTAATCAATAATAAAACGATGTATTTCCCTACGGCGATTACACCCAATGGAGATGGTCAGAATGATATTTTTTACTGCTTTTCAGAAAAATCTGTTGAAAAAGTGCTTTCACTTGAAGTGTTTGACCGTTGGGGAGAAAAAGTATTTGAAAGAACAAATTTTCAGCCCAATGACCCTGTAAATGGATGGGATGGCAAATTAAAAGGTTCTATTGTAAATTTAGGGATATATATTTATTCAGCAGAAGTCTTATTTAAAGATGGAAAACGAAAGGTATTTTCAGGTGATTTTTCAGTATTAAAATAAAAATACCCTTTTTTGGGTATTGGTACATGATACAAAAGCTGTATATTTGCATCGAGATTAGTAGAAGAGATTGATTCTCTAAAAGTGTCAAGAGGCACATCAGATGATTTTATATCATTTTGTAGATTAGCAGCTCACTCAACATTACCCATGAGTATAAAAAAGTGTATCATTTTATAAGATTTGATACCAACGAGCTTTGAAGAAAACTTGAGTGCTAGAAATATCATAAAAATGAAAGCGGACTCTTTTGAGTTGCTTTCATTTTGTATGATTATCCT
>CAZOHX010000324.1:0-4262 GCA_964579315.1 uncultured Saprospiraceae bacterium | reverse complement strand
TTTTTGATATATTTTGTCCAACTCTTCGTTATAAAGCCTTGACAGAATGGGACTAGCCTTCATTTTATGCCCCTGCCTTCCTGCGGTCGGCAGACAGGTTGATTTGAACAAAATCTATCTAAAAATATACACACAAAAACATATGTCCACCTACTTAATTACCACCATTCATAAAAAACATCAAAATGATAGAACTCACAAACCAAAAAAGAACCCAAAGGGTTCACCCGTCACTAACTACGGGTTTAAACCCGCAGACGCAGACACAAATGACCTACAACCAAACCATAAAAACATGGGCCATCCAAGATCGCCCAAGAGAAAAACTACTCCAAACAGGACAGAGAAACCTATCCGATGCAGAGTTGCTAGCCATCATACTCGGATCAGGATCCAAAAATGAGACCGCTGTAGCACTTGCCAAACGCATACTACACGCCGTGGACAACAACCTACATGTACTAGGAAAATCCACCCTTTCAGACTTTCAAAAGTTCAAAGGAATAGGAGAAGTAAAAGCCATTACTATTGCCGCCGCTTTAGAATTGGGTCGAAGACGGCAATACTCCATACCCGAAAAAAAAGTAAAAATAACATCTAGTGACGATGCCTTTCGAATGATGGCACCTACTCTTGCAGATCTCAATCATGAAGAATTTTGGGTATTATTTCTCAATAGATCCAATATTGTCATGAAAAAAGAAAGAATCAGTATTGGAGGAATATCAGGAACAGTCGTTGATGCAAGAATCATATTTAAAAAAGCAATGGATTTATTAGCATCATCTATAATATTAATTCATAATCATCCATCTGGAAATCTAAATCCAAGCAAGGCAGATATCACAATTACAAAAAAGTTAAAAGAAGGAGGAAAATTATTAGATATTTCAGTTTTAGATCATCTCATCGTCACTGACGGTGGATTTTATAGTTTTGCTGATGAAGGTATTTTTTAGAGTGAGTGGACATATGTATTCGTGTGTTTAAGAAGTTGGTCACCCTACATATTTATACAGTATAAAAATCATTCAAAATTCTGACAGAAATCACATTTTTTTAAAAAAAAACTGACTTTTGTGTTATAAATCACAAAATCACACTATTAAGCCCTATATCTTTGTGTCATCAAATTTATTAATCAAATCAAAAACTTAAAAAATATGTTTGGACTTTTTAGAAGCACACCTAGTATCTCTGCGGAAGATTTAAAGACAATGGTAGATGAAGGAGCAGTTATTGTAGATGTACGTACTCCACAAGAATTTGCAGAAGGAGCATTAAGGGGAGCAGTTAATATCCCTGTACAAGTTATCGCAGGTCAAATCGATGAAATAAAAAAATTAAATAAAAATAATAAACCAGTAATTCTTTACTGTAGAAGTGGTGGAAGAGCAGGAACAGCAGAAAGTATGTTGAAAGGTGCAGGAGTGGAAGCTATCAATATCGGAGGATATGGATCTTGGGCATCCGTCTTAGGATAATCTCTCTTGCTATGACACTATTTCATTAAAAGTAAGATGGTCATATTATCTTTCAAAGGTATTATGACCATTTTTTTTACAATCTAAAAAAAAATTATGTTAGGATTAATAAAAAAATGGTTGAGTAAATTCATACCCGACCCCATAGATGTAGTGCAACTAAAAAAAGAAGGAGCAATTTTAATAGATGTGCGTACGCCACAAGAATTTAAAAGCGGTAAGCTGAAAGGAGCCAAAAATTTTCCTGTACAATCTATTCATCAAAATATCAATAAAATTAAAAAGCTAAATAGAAAAAACAAAACGGTTATTCTCTATTGCAGAAGTGGTGGGCGTGCAGGTAGAGCACAAAGCATTTTACGAAGAAATGGGATTGATGCCGTAAATGCTGGAGGATATGCTCAACTAAAACGAATTCTAGGATAAATTTTAGAAACAATTTTATTTTTTATTTTGTTTAATGTTGAAATACATTTTCATAAAATAAAACCAACTTTCTATGTTAAGCTTTCTTAAGAAACTATTCGGAATAGGTTCATCTCCATCATCACTCCAAACAGATATTGATTTCAAAAAAATGTTTGATGAAGGAGCCGTTATCATTGATGTTCGTACAGTCAAAGAATTTGATGCGGGACATATAGATGGAGCACTCAATTTCCCAGTACAAACTATCGAGCAACATATCGAAGAAATACGAGCCCTAAATAAACCCGTCATTGCACATTGTAGAAGCGGGGCTAGAAGTGGTCGGGCAACCAAAATACTTAACCATCATGGTATCAAAACTGTAAATGGTGGAGCTTTTAAAGTACTGAAAGAAATATTGAAATAATCAGATAATTGAAACAAATTTCGACCTAATCTGTTTGCCTAAATACATGAGTCAAAATCAAAAAGGAAAGCAGAAAGGAGTACTGTGGCGTGTCATTCAGTTGGCACGACCTTTTAAAAGTATTTTTATTTTTTCTTCAATATTAGCGATATTAGTTGCACCCCTTACGGCATTACGGCCTTATTTGGTCAAAAAACTAGTGGATGATTACATTTTCGGACTAGATGTGGCAGGTATTACACACATGGCTATTTTGATTTTAATAGTATTACTTTCCCAAGTTTTAGTTCAGTATTTCTATATTTATTCTACCAATTTATTGGGACAAAATATTGTTCAAAAATTAAGATCAAGAGTTTTCAAACATATACTAAGTCTCCGAATGCAATATTTTGACTCCACACCCATTGGTACATCCACAACCCGTACCATCAACGATATCGAAACCATAAATACTATTTTTACGCAAGGATTAATCGCTATTATTTCAGATATTCTAACCTTGATTGCTGTATTTGGAATGATGCTTTTTGTAAGTTGGAAATTGACATTGGTCACACTTACTGTTTTGCCATTTATGTTTATAGCCACCTATATTTTCAAAGAAAAAGTGAAAGTTGCCTTTGAAAAAGTTAGAAACCAGATTGCGATTATGAATGCCTTTTTACAAGAACGCATTTCAGGTATGAAAATCGTCCAAATCTTTACCGCAGAGCAAAAAGAAATGGATAAATTTAAAGTAATCAACCAAAAATATACCCAAGCCAATCTCGATACCATACTTTATTATGCGATTTTCTTTCCTGTTATTGAAATTATTTCGGCAGCAGCCATCGGATTATTGGTTTGGTACGGCTCCAAAGGCGTAATCGGTGGTACCATTACAGCAGGTACAATCATTGCATTTCCACTATATCTTTCGCTACTATTTCGTCCAATGAGAATGTTGGCAAATAAATTCAATACCCTACAAATGGGATTGGTGGCAGCGAGAAGAGTCTTTGAACTATTGGACAGAAAAGAATTTATTGAAAACAAAGGTACTTTTAAAAAAGAACATCTAAAAGGGCTTATCCAATTTGAAAATGTGTGGTTTAAATACACAGAAGATACTGATATTTTGAAAGGAATTTCTTTTGATATCCAACCTGGCGAAACTCTTGCCATCGTAGGAAGTACAGGCTCTGGAAAATCCACTATTATCAATACACTTTTACGATATTATGATATTTATAAAGGTGAAATCAAAATAGATAATGTCAATATCAAGGAATACGAACTCCAAAATCTAAGGAGTCATGTCAGTGTCGTTTTACAAGATGTTTTTCTTTTTTCAGGAACGGTTTTAGAAAATATTACCCTTAGAAATAACGCAATTTCTCTTGAAAAAGTAATAGAATCCGCCAAAATGATTGGAGTCCATGAGTTTATTGAAAAACTTCCAGGCGGATATAATTATCAAGTACAAGAACGTGGAGCGACCCTATCTATGGGACAGCGGCAGATGATTTCTTTTATACGTGCATTGGTTTATGATCCAGAGATTTTAATTTTAGACGAAGCCACCGCTTCCATAGATCCTGAATCAGAAAGCATTATTCAATATGCTATTGAGACATTAATTCAAAAAAGAACATCCATTATTGTAGCCCATCGTCTTTCTACCATTCGAAATGCGGATAAAATCCTAGTGCTTGATCAAGGAGAAATAGTAGAAGAAGGACTACCTGAAAAAATCTTTAACAACCCTGATAAAGAAAGAACAAAGATTTTTTTAGAGCATATATTGTAATTACAGGCCTGGTGACACTTACTTTTGTAAGTGTCACAAACTATTTCTCAATGCCTTTTCTTGCTTTAACCCCTTTGTTGTAATAGTGTTTTATTTCTTTCATTTCTGTTACAAGGTCTGCTATTTCCAAAATTTTCTCAGGAGCATTTCT
>CAZOHX010000323.1:0-4265 GCA_964579315.1 uncultured Saprospiraceae bacterium | reverse complement strand
TAAGTAGCGTAGCTACGGCACTATCCGACATTCCCACATTTTGTCACACACTCATATCTATTTTTTGATTAAAAAAATTGTGACTCGAAGGACGATTATCCGATTTTGAAAGAAAATCCAAATAAATCCATAACCTTTTTTACAACCCAATATCCCATCAATCAAAGATCAAAAACAATAAAATCGTAAATCAACAATAAAGAATCTGAAGGATACACTTCAAAATCCTTAAAACGAGCCTCATGCAAAGCAATCAATGCATCATCCTTTTTAAGAAAATTATACAAAGTTCGTGCAATTTTTACAAATCTAGGAAAATCATCATGCTGAGGAATCTTAATCGTTCCAATAGCATTCAAAAGATGTACAAATTCTTCATAATCATAAAGGGTATATAAATTTGGGAATTTCATGGCTAAATAAAGCGAAATTATTCGATGATTTTGATAATGATTATTTTCAATAGACTCAGGATTTTTTTTCTTATACATCAACAGCAATTGACCTGCATAATATTGAAAACGATCCAATCGACCATCAATCTCTTTATCATCATCAAATAAATCAACGAAAATAGACTTAGTATAATCGGGTTCTAATTCAAAAAATAAAGCCATCATCTTTTTGGGTTCAAATCCACGTTGATTCCACAATCTATTAGAAACCTTACTTTGAAGCGACTGATTGTACATATTGACCAAGTCAGCGTCTGCAAGATCCCATTTATCTTGAAAATTTAATTGAATATCCCAGAGATAGACGCTATTGTAAGCATGCTTTGATTTTAAAAATAATTTAAATTCTTCAATTCTTGATTCTATTTTTTTCAGTTGCATATGAACAAATGTAATGTATTAATCTGCTCATTCAAAATTATTTTTTGGATTTCACTTAGGTTTTGTCATTTGTGGGTAAATATCTGTATTTTGAAATCACCAAATCAAAAATAATTAGTAAATTTACAATTCATACAATGAATAGCGATAATGGATGACAATCTGAAAAAAATATGGGAACCCACCCCTTCTTTTTTGCAAAATACCAATTTGACCAAATATTTTAAATGGTTGAAAATCAATAAAGGATTAGATTTTAGTGATTATGAAGAATTATGGCAATGGTCTGTCGATCATTTAAGTGAATTTTGGGAAACCATGTGGCAATATTTTGATATAAAAAGCCATTCGCCCTATTCAAAAGTGATGTCAGATGATCAAATGCCCAATGTCAAATGGTTTGAAGGTGCTACACTGAATTATGCAGAACATATATTTAGAAATAAAACAGCTGACTATCCTGCTATTATTTATCAGACAGAGACTATAGCATTAACAAAAATATCATGGGATGAATTGGAGCGAAAAGTTTCTTCATTGCAATTTTATTTGCAAGGATTAGGCGTTGGAAAAGGAGATTGTGTCGTAGGATTTCTGCCCAATATCCCCGAAGCAACTATTGCATTTTTGGCGACAAACGCTTTGGGTGCGATATGGTCAAGTTGTTCTCCTGATTTTGGTGCAGCCAGTGTCATTGACCGCTTTTCACAAATAGAACCAAAGGTAATCATTGCAATAGATGGCTATAATTACAACCATAAAACACATTATAAAATAGATGTGGTCAATGAGATTGTAGAGCACATTGCTTCTTTGGAAAAAGTGATTTATATCCCATTTGTGGATGAAGAAACATCCAATGAAGACTTTCCAAAGTCAATACGATGGTCCGAAGTGATGTCCACGCCAGGAGAAGTTTTGACTTTTGAACCAGTACCTTTTGACCATCCAATTTGGGTTTTGTATTCATCAGGTACAACGGGTATTCCTAAGGCAATCACCCATTCACATGGTGGGATTTTGATGGAACATTTAAAATATTTAACATTTCAAAATGATGTTCATAAAGGAGAGCGATTTTTTTGGTACTCCACCACAGGCTGGATGATGTGGAATTTTGTTCAAGGAGCGTTATTGGTAGGTGCGACCATTGTTTTATACGATGGGAGTCCTTCATATCCTGATTTAAATATGTTGTGGGAATTCACAGAAAAGGCAAAAATAAATCATTTTGGAACGAGTGCACCGTATTTAGTGGCTTGTATGAAACGTGAAATGACACCCAAAGACACCTATGATTTATCAAGTTTGAGATCCATAAGTTCGACGGGTTCTCCTTTGCCGCCCGAAGCATTTGACTGGGTTTATGAAAATGTAGGAAAAGATATTTGGTTGTGTTCCATGAGTGGTGGAACGGATGTTTGTACCGCATTCGTAGGAGGAACACCCATAAAACCCTTGTATCAAGGTGAAATTCAATGTCGAGCCCTCGGTGTAGATTTACATGCATTTGACGAAATGGGTCAGCCCGTTTTGAATGAGGTTGG
The DNA here is from genome assembly GCA_964579315.1 of uncultured Saprospiraceae bacterium. Classification (GTDB taxonomy): domain Bacteria; phylum Bacteroidota; class Bacteroidia; order Chitinophagales; family Saprospiraceae; genus CAMZLN01. The sequence continues at coordinate 1,882 of CAZOHX010000323.1, read as the reverse complement.
GGAGATGGTCATTCTAAAAGCGATGCCTTCTATGCCGATTTACTTTTGGAATGATAAAAATAATCAACGATACTTGGCTAGTTATTTTGAAATGTATCCCAATGGTGTTTGGCGACATGGAGATTGGATAAAAATCACAGATCGTGGTAGTTTGACGATTTATGGACGTTCAGATGCCACCCTCAATCGACAAGGCATCCGAATAGGTACAGCAGAAATATATCGAGCAGTCAATCAATTGCCCGAAGTAGTGGATTCATTGATCGTCAATCTTGAAATGAAAGGCGGTCTTCATTTTATGCCATTATTTGTACTGTTGCAAGAAGGAATGAGTTTAAATGATGCTATTATCAATGAGATAAAGACCAGTTTGAAAACCCAATATACACCACGTCATGTACCCGATGAGATTATACAAGTGAATCAGATTCCATATACCATCAGCGGTAAAAAATTGGAAGCACCAGTTAAGAAAATATTGATGGGGATACCGATAGGCAAGGCTGCGAATAAGGATGCGATGAAGAATCCTGAAAGTTTGGAATTTTTCATCAAATATGCGAGGCGGTTTGCTGGAGAGTTTGAGATTTGAAAATTACTAGTAAGAATACATATTTTGATACGAAGATTTGGCTATTTTTTTTAATAGTCTTGTGAGATTTGACTACTATTTATCAACCTTACGATGTGTTTTCTTCGCTTAGATGCATCGGTATTTTATTATTTATTATGAAAAAAATTATACTTATAGTATTGGCTGTTTTGTTTATTTCATCCGTTTACGCCCAAAAAGAAGATGCTGTATGGATTAATGGCTATCAAGGATCCTCTTTTACCGCTAAAAATGATAGTTTTGGACATAATATTTTTACTTTTTCAGATTTTGGCAAAATAGAAATTACTAATAATCAGGATATTTGGATGAATTTTGGGGATATAAGTCAAAGCATCTGCAACAACCAAGGCGAAATGCTATTTTTTACCAACGGAGCTTACATCATGGATACTACCTATCAACCTATGCTAGGTGGAGATAGTTTAGTAAATCGACCTAAAAATATACCTGGTTTACCATTTATTCAAAATTCTATCATTTTGCCATATCCTGATCATCCAGATAAGTATGCCATGTTTCATTGTGTTTATTCATGGTTTGAAAAGGAGTATGTATTTATGGATACTGTCTTGTATATGACAGTAGTTGATATGAAAAAGAATAATGGATTGGGAGCGGTGGTAGATAGAAAAAATCCTATAATTTTGGATACATTAAAGGAAAGTCGGATGATAGCTACTCGGCATGCGAATGGAAGAGATTGGTGGTTGTTGAAGAATGAAGGCTTTACCAATCGTTTTTATACCATTTTATTTGACCCCAATGGAATACATATCAGTAAGCAGGAGGTAGATTTACCCTTAATCATAGGGCTAGGAGCAGCAAAATTTTCTCCAGATGGAAAATATTATTGTATTACAGATGAAATTGATATAAAACGGGGTGGATATGTGAATTTATTTAAATTTGATAGAGAAACGGGAATATTAAGTAATCAAGTCCAAATGCATTTTATTGATGTAGGGGGAGGAACGGCAAGAGGTGTATCCTTTTCCCCAAATTCTCGTTTTTTATATATAAATACGGCCTTGAAAATATATCAGTTTGATTTATGGGCAGAAGATATAGAAGCATCTAAAGAAGTAGTAGCGGTACAAGATGGCTATTGGGAGGGTCGTGATTATGCATTGACATGGTTTGAATATGCAGAATTGGCTCCAGATGGGAAAATATACATCAGTACAGCATGGGGACACCCTTATATGCATGTCATAAACAACCCCAATAAAAAAGGAGTAGCTTGCAATGTAGTCCAAAGAGCCTTAC
>CAZOHX010000322.1:0-4272 GCA_964579315.1 uncultured Saprospiraceae bacterium | reverse complement strand
TATAATCAAAATTTTCAGACTCTTCTATCAAAGGATATACAACATATATTTGTCGCCCCTTTGCGATTTCTTCTTTCATAAAACCAAAAATTCTCAATCGATTATTCTCCGTTTTATGCAAAGTTTTTACAGATTTTCGTCCTGGCGGCAATTCATCTATTACGGAAACATCTAAATCTCCATATATGGTCATGGATAAAGTTCTTGGAATGGGTGTTGCGGTCATAACAAGCACATGGGGTGGAATAGGTTTGCTTTTCCCCCAAAGTTTGGCACGTTGAGCAACTCCAAAACGATGCTGTTCATCTGTAATTGCCAATCCGAGATTTTTGAAAATGACGGGATCTTCTAAGATGGCATGTGTGCCAATCAAAATTTGAATAGTGCCATCTGCCAATGCTTCCAAGAGTGCTTTTCGCTTCTTTCCTTTCACACTTCCTGCTAAAAATCCAACCCCAACATCTAATCCATCTAAAGCTTCAGTCATCGATACAAAATGCTGTTGGGCCAAAATCTCAGTTGGAGCCAACATACATGCTTGAAATCCATTATCCAATGCCATCAACATAACCATCAATCCCACAATTGTCTTTCCACTTCCAACATCTCCTTGTAGCAAACGATTCATTTGAATGCCTGATTTCAAATCAAAGCGAATCTCTTTAATAACTCTTTTTTGAGCTCCTGTTAATTCAAATTTTAATTTCTCATTAAAAAATCTATTAAAATAATTATCCAATTTTGGGAAAATATAGCCTTTTATACTTCTTTTTCGATCCACTTTATTTCTCAATAATCTTAATTGCAGAAAAAATAATTCTTCGAACTTCAATCTGTTTCTAGCGGCATTTAAACCTGCCTGTGATTTGGGAAGATGGATATTTATTAAAGCATCATACCGGTTTGGAAACCGATATTTTTCAATAATATAATCTGGAAGTGTTTCGGAAATATCCGATGGAGATATTTTTTCAAAAATAGTTTGAATTAATCTCCTACGACTTTTGTGATCTAATCCTTTAGAATTTAATTTTTCAGTACTTGGATAAACGGGTGAAAAACTAGGTGCTAAGAGCGTATTTTGGTCATTGACCAATTCAATTTCTGGGTGTGGGATACTCAATTTACCATTAAAATGATTTATTTTTCCATATACTACATATTCACAACCCACTTGTAAGTTTTTCTCAATCCAAAATGCCCCTTTAAACCAAACCAGCTCAATAATTCCCGTTTCATCACGAAAAACACCCACCAATCTTTTAGCACGACCCTCGCCGAGAGATGTTAATCTTCTTAAAATACCACGTAATTGCACATATTCACTATCTCTGTTTAACGCCCCAATTCTATGAAATTTCGTTTTATCAATATATCTGAATGGAAATTGAAATAATAGGTCTCCTACCGTAAAAATACTCAATTCCTTTTTCAGCATTTCTCCTTTGGTAGGTCCTACCCCCTTCAAATACTCAATTGAAGATGACAATATGTTTGTTTTTTGCTCCACAGCGTAAAAATAAGTATCTTTGTGAGAAATATTAAAAGTGAATGGTTTTTTTTATATTTTTTAACAAGTTGCGTTTTTTTATTTTGATGCTTAGTTTATGAAAAGTTGAGAAGGTTAGGCGATTTTGCCTTTGCAAAATCTAGGTGAATTTACCTACCAACAGGTAGGAAGGTGAGTTGGATTTTATTCTTAATTTGATTTTTATTTTGAATAAGGTACATGTAAGCATAGAAACTCAACTGCTCAACTAAGAATTGCATAGGCAATTCTGACTCAAATGCTCCCTAATTGAAATAAAATGAAGTTAAAAAACTAAAATAATAAAATCATTTAAAACCAAGTCATTTTTATGACTTAAATAAACCATAATAAATGGCAAAATTTTCAAAAAAACAATTACAAGTTGGAGAATTAATCAAACGAAATTTTAGTATGATTTTGCTTCAAGAAGGTTCTTATATTTATGGCAATGAAATACTTGTTTCAGTGACCAATGTTATCATGTCTTCTGACTTAGGAATTGCAAAAATATATCTCAGTGTTTATAATACTTTGGAAAAAGAAAAGGTAATTACTACCATGAATCATCATATTAGTCCTTTGAAAAATGAATTGGCGAAACGTATCCGAAAACATGTACGTCGTATTCCAAATATTTCATTTTATATCGATGAAACTTTAGATGAAATTTACAAAATTGATAGCCTATTTGATGAATTGGAAAAAAATAATCAAATGGGGTCGTCTGAAGATGATAATGATAAATAGGCTTTTTAATTGAGAAGTTTAGGCATCCCCAATGATGTTGGGGATAAGTTGAGCAATAAATCTGTTGAGATAGACATGTAATTTAATCAAAAGTACAAGCAAAAATTTTAATACTCCCAACCAATACACACACTATGTTTGAAAAAAATATTTACATTCAAAGAAGAGAAAGACTTATTTCCAAAATGCAATCTGGCATTATCATCCTACCTGGAAATAATGATGTAGGAATGAATTACGCTCACAATCCCTATCATTTTCGTCAAGACAGTGATTTTTTATACTTTTTTGGTATTGATAGAGCAGGCTTAGTTGGTATCATTGATATTGACACAGGTAGTACAACGCTCTTTGGAGATGATTATACCTTAGATGACTTAGTCTGGATGGGAAAACAGCCTACGTTGGCTGAATTAGCAGCAAAATCAGGTATTTTAAAACCCAAATCTTTACAAAAAATTGATGATATTATAACTCCTGCAAAGCGTAGTCGAAGACAAATTCATTTTTTACCGCAATATAGACATGACAATATCATCGCATTACATGAATGGCTTTCTTTACCCATTTCTAATATCAAAAACGGTGCTTCTGTCGAATTGATAAAGGCTGTAGTTGCTTTACGCTCTATAAAAGGACTAGAAGAAATTGCAGAAATGGAACAAGCAGTTAATATTACACGAAAGATGCATATTGCAGTAATGAAAGCGGCTCGTCCTGGCATGTATGAATCTGAATTAGCTGGTATTGCACAGTCTATAGCTATTGCTCATCAAGGACAACTGTCTTATCCTATCATCATGTCTAAAAATGGACAGATACTGCACAATCACTACCAAGGAAATAAATTAGAAGAAGGTGATTTAGTCTTGGGGGATTATGGTGCTGAAAATACCATGCATTATGCAGGAGATATTACTAGGACGTTTCCGATTTCCAAAAAGTTTTCAGCTCAACAATTAGATATTTACAATATTGTATTGCGTGCAGAAATGGCTGTCATCGAGCATCTAAAACCTGGTGTACCTTATAGAAATTTACACCTTTTAGCTGCTGGTATTATTTTAGATGGACTCAAAGGAATGGGGCTCATTAAAGGCAACATTGAAGATGCACTTCAAGCAGGAGCTTATGGTCTTTTCTTTCCTCATGGATTGGGACACATGATAGGTTTGGATGTACATGATATGGAAGGACTTGGTGAAAATTATGTGGGTTATCGAGATGGTTTAGAAAGAAGTAATCAATTTGGTTTTAAATATTTGCGGTTGGCAAAAGAACTTGAGTCTGGATTTGTACTTACAGTTGAACCAGGGATTTACTTCATCCCAGAATTGATTGAAAATTGGAAATCTTATAAAAAACATCGTGAATTTATCAATTATCAAACTTTGAATTTGTTCAAAAACTTTGGAGGGATTCGTATTGAGGACAATTGTTTGATTTCGGATAATGGTTACCGTGTTTTGGGGAAGCCTATTCCTAAGACGGTAAAGGAGATTGAGGGCTTGAGATCTTAGTATCGTTTTGTGTTACTGATATTTCTTAGCTGATTCTTTATTTTCTGCTACTCTCTCCTTTTCTATGGTCTCTCTTTGTTTTACATCATGGATATCTTGTGTAACCAAAGATTCACTTCCACAGTCTGCCTTTTAATTCTATTTCTCGCAGCATCATAGGTAAAACAACGATTCGGTGGAATGATACTTGGGCTGTCTTATATTCTATTGTGGATATGAATATTAATGTTGTTATAATTTTTTTTATTTTATTTGTTTTGATTTATATATTAAAAATTTTAACACTCGATTTGTCCCTACATATTTTCCTTTTTCAACTGGAATAAAAACACTATTTCCATTCAAGCCCACAACTTCTAATCTTGACCAGTGTTTTTTATTACTTTTTCCTTTTTTAACTTTGATACTCAGGGATTATTACCCACTTTATATTTGACTTCCTAGGATGATAAACACCTCCAAAAAACAGCAAAA
>CAZOHX010000321.1:0-4276 GCA_964579315.1 uncultured Saprospiraceae bacterium | reverse complement strand
TACTCTTTATCTTGACTAAAAGCAAAGGTATTTTGCTCAATTAATACAGATAAGTGATAATACAAATTCAAGTCCAAATTTCTAAATCACCATGTGACATAATAGATAAATGAATTACAAATAAAAATATTATAGATTTTTCAATATATTTTTTTGAAGTTATAAATTTTTTGTTTAACTTAGCTATTGAAATATAATTTTAGAAACTTTTCTTTTCACCAATTAAAAAACTACTCCATTATGAATCTAACTTTCAATGAATTGAGAACTATTAAGCACAGTTTACCAACAGGTAGCGTTTCGAGAATTGCTAATGATTTAAATCTTTCTGAACAGACCGTTCGGAATTTTTTTGGTGCAAAAAAATTAAAAGACGGCGGAAAAGTATCATGGCATTTGCGTCCAGGACCTGATGGTGGGATTGTAAACATCGAAGATGATTCAATTCTTAAAGCTGCTTATAGTATTTTGAGAGAAGGAGAAGGGCAGTAAAAATTAAAACGGTTTCAACATTTTGTATGTTGAAACCGTTTTTGTTTACATGTTTAGATAAAACGCCTTAGTAAGTTCAATGTACTCTGGTGTATAGTTATTCCTTTGTTCAAACTGAATGGTCAATTCAGATATAGTTCGTTCCTTTTTTTCTTTTTCAAATTGGAGCAACAATCTTTCTGTGGGTTTATCTTTCTTTGATTTGACTTTTACCATTTTTGTACAAAAAAGATGGTAGGATTTGGCTATCTCTATGATTTGGGTGCCTTCATGGGTAGGTTGAATAATGGAAAAAATACCATGCTCTGAAAGGATTTTCTCTACAGAATGTATGAGCTCTGTCGGTGACAATTGTTTGGTATGCCTTGCGTTGGTACGACTATCTGATGGTGGTGGTGTGCCGTTGGTGAAAAATGGGGGATTGGATAAGACAGCATCAAATTTTATTTTTGAATCGTCCGAAAATACTTGGATAGAATCATGGTGAATTTCAATTCGATTTTTCCAACGACAATTTTCAATATTAGATTTTGCTTGTAAAAACGCATTTTTATCAATTTCTACTGCATAGATTTTCGATTTGGGATTTCGTTGTGCTGCCATTATGGCGATTACGCCTGTTCCTGTACCGATGTCTAAAATATTTTGGGCACTTGAGACATCTGCCCAAGCACCCAAAAGAACCCCATCAGTTCCAATTTTCATCGCCGTTTTATCTTGATATATTTCAAATTGCTTGAATTTGAACGGTCTTTTATTCTTCAACGATGACATTATCAATATTAAAACCTGTTGGATTTGTATCTTTATTGCCTTCATATTTGAATGCAACTCTTACATTGTCCGTAGAAAAGTAGTCTTGTAATTTAATATCGCCAGATGGAACCCACTCGTACCATGAATTAGCATCTGTGGGTAAAGTGCAATTAACTTGTTCCCAATTGGCAGTGCCTAAATTACTTCCATCAAAGTCATTTGAAATCCATATAGACAATCCGCCTGTTTTCCAGTGATGTTGTGCAGATTCAAACTTGAATGTCTTGGCTGTAGTTGCATCAAAACTTGGTGTAATCAGCCAAATTGTATTTTCTGCTTCTACCGCTTGATATGCTGATACAGAGGCATATTCTTTTCCCATAAAGTTATTTGCATACCATCTTTGCTCGTCTGAGCCTACTTCTGCAATATTCATCCATCCATTTAAATCTAAGATATCGAATTTGGTTATCCCATCGAATGTTTCTTCAAAAACTACGGTTCCGTTACCACCACCGCTACCTCCGCCATCACATCTAGTCCCACTCATGTCTAATTCACTTGGAGTTCTCAAAACAATTTGCTTAGTATCTCCGAAAATAGAGTAAATGCCTGTAAGTGTTCCATTGCCAGTAGGTGTAAGATTATCTGCAAATGTTGCAAATCCGCTTGTTCTAACAATTATTTTATTATTGTCACAATCCAAAACAGTTCTATTCAAAGCCTTTTGACCCGTGCCGTCCGCAAAAGTTTTTCCAGAATCAGCACTTGCAAATTCTACATTATTGATGGTCACTAAAGTCGATTGATCATTTGTACTTAAATCTGTAATGGATTTTGTAGTAGGAGTTATTGGATTATTTTTGGTGCCAAAAATGATTACTGAATTGATAAGGTTTTTATCAAATCCCCCCATTTTGTCTCCATTTTTAGTACCAATTTGAATTAAATTATTATAATCTCCCAAATCTAGTCCATCGCATTTTACGGCAATTTTTGTCCCAATTTTCAATCCTTTTGAAGAAAGGTTTTTACTATTAATTCGTACAGGAATTCCGCCTGTAGCATCTTGAATAATAATTTGTCTGTATAAATTACCCTTATCATCATCTCCAATAATTACTCCTTCAATGATTTTCCCGCCGCTCAATGTTTCAAATTCACCTAGGGTATGTAAAGCCTTGATTTCTGCAATAGTTGTATTTGGAGTGGTATCTTCTCCACCTCCGCCACCGCCACCAGAGCCATCACATCTATCACCATTTAAAGGTAACTCATCTGGCGTTCGTATAAAAAATTGTTTGGTATTGCCAAATTTAGTGTAAACTCCAATAGCAGTTCCTTTTCCTACGGGTGTTAATTGAGATGCAAAAGATGCATATCCACTTGTTCGGGCTACAATCTCGTTTCCATTGCAGTCTTCGATGGTTCTGTTGGTATTTACTTTATCTACTGCGAATATTTCACCAGCATCATTATTGTTGAATTGAACATTTTCTAGTTTAATCAGTGTATGAAGATCTTTATCAGACAACTGATCTATGGTGGTCAATTTGGGTTCAACTACATTATCCCTTTCCCCGATAACGATATAGTTTTGAGCAAGAGTTGCTTCAATGCCATTGACTCGATCTCCTTCCACACTTCCACCTAATCGGATATTTCCTCCGTAATCTCCCATAATTAGACCATTGCATTTTATGAAAACTTTTCGACCAATAGGATAGGTTACGTAAAGATTCCTGTCGTTGACAAGGATTTCGATACCACCAGTTGCATCCTGTATAAAAAATGATTTATAGGCATTTCCCGTTTCATCATCTGCAATGACAACTCCTTCAATAATTTTGTCACCATCTAATGTTTCAAAATCTCCAGAGATATGAATAGCCTTCAAATCTGCAATAGTTGTATTAGCTTCGGGAGTGTCGAAGGTTTGAGCTGGTGGCTCATCAAATTTTAAATCTACACATCCTGCAAATGCAATTAGACTAAGAAAAGTAAAAATTTTAAATATATTTTTCATGATTGTATTTTTAATATTGATATTTTATTTAAATGAGTATCTTACGCTAAAGTAAAAATTTGTTCCTTTGGCATAATAATATTTCGCTGGAAATTTATCCACATTTTTATCTCTAGTATCAAATCTCAATTGCTCTCGTCCGCTAGAAATAATATTGGTATTATTCAAAATATTATTCAATATAAAGCTGAAATTAAGATAATTGTCATAGCTAATTTTAAATGATTTTCTAAAAGATAGATTTAATACAAAACCAGGCTTTGCCTTTTCTTGATAAACGATTTTTTTGAAGAGATCGCTTTCTGGATCAATTTTATTGTCAATATTTTCGCTGTAAAGTGCTTCTTCTGTTCTTCTATCTGGATTGGCTTCAATCCAGTTGTTGTCTTCATACGACACCGCCAAATTTACGGTGTAATATCTTTTCCCTTGATATTCCAATTCAGTAGTTGCAATAGTTTGTGGTGAACCAGGGATATAAAAATTCTTAAAATAGACTTTTCGATTCGTAGCAAGGTTCTCTGCATTATTATCTCTAGAAATCAGCACCGATGGACGAGATGTATAAATGTGTTGTCCAATACCGACAGCCCCTTTCCAAAACATACCTTTGTAAATTTTCACTTGATAGGCTGCTTCAATTCCTGTTCGTTTCGTATCGATTCCAGACATGATATAATTAACAAAAGATTGCTCTCCATCGTGATAAAAACTGGTGGATTTCGTTTGATTTTTAATGGTAGAGAAATAACTATTTATTTCAAAATTAAAATCACCTGTTCTATGTAAATAACCAAAGTCTGCGGATAAAAACTCCTCATTGTTTAGATTAGGAACAAATTCATTTCTAGTTCGCACAGAAACCATTGAATTTCTAAAATAAGGTGCATTTGTTCCCATAGTGCCATATAAATAGAATATATGTCTAGGATTTATAGTGTAAGATGTACCAGCTTTTAATCCATAATTTGTAAACTTGGGTTTTTCGGAGTCTCCGAAAGA
>CAZOHX010000320.1:0-4291 GCA_964579315.1 uncultured Saprospiraceae bacterium | reverse complement strand
GATCTCGATGGTAAAAGGTATTCCCGATGAATTGTCGCCCTTAATGAATTTAAAAGGGTTACAAGATATTCTCCTTGGAAATCCTGTTTTACTCCCTGTAAAGAAATTTGAAATAACCCCCATTGAAAATCAATATAAATTATATGGTAAGACACTGAGTGGTATCCAAACAGGTTATTGGGTTCAAGCAGTTGGTTTTTTATTGGATAAAATGAATTTCTCAGACACATCCAAACAAATTGATGTCATCTCAGAATACAATGAGTATCAAACGATAGGAAATATTGATTTTTCAACAAAAAGAACACTCAAATTAAGCAAAAAAGAACAATTTTATTATAACATATTTTTAGAATTGTATAATATTGAGTTTGATACTCCAAAACCTGTTAAGTTTGATATTCCAAGTAGATATAGTAAAATGGATTTGTAGAACTTGCAATTCACCAATATATTGCGACTATTCAAGCAAACAATAAAATGAAATTAAAATATTTTATACCTTTTATGCTTTTTTTGTTTGGAAATTTGAGTTTTGTATCTATTTCTAAAGCACAATCCATTAAAAAAATAGAATCAAAGAGAAAAGCCCTTTTAAAAGAAATCAAAAAGACAAGGCATCTCTTAAAAATTACAGCAAAAGACAAAAAAAATACGCTACACCAATACGAAATACTGTCCAAGCAAATTCAGGATCGAAAAGCCCTATTATCGACCATAAAAGAAGAAATAAATTACACTTCAAAATTAATTGAGCGTTCGGAAGATGTAATCGCTTCTCTTTCTGCTGACCTAACCGTTCTCAAAAATGAGTATAAAACATTGCTTCGCAAAGCTTATCGAGATCAATTGACTCATAATTCTACCCTATTTATTTTATCAGCAGCATCATTCAATGAAGCTTATCAGCGCTGGCATTACATCAAACAATACAACGCATATAGAAGTAAACAGGCCAAATTGATTTTACAAACACAATCTCAATTGGAGCGAAAAGTAAAAAAACTGGGCATACAAAAAGATCATAAACAAAAATTACTCGAAGAACAACAAAATCAAATTCATACGCTAGAGCAAAATAAAAAAGTTAAAAATAAATTATATCAAAATCTAAAAGGAAAGGAAGGGAGTTTAAAAAAACAATTGAAAGAAAAGCAAAAAGCTGCCCGAAAATTGGCAAGGGCTTTAGAATCAATCATTTCCAAAGAAATGGAAGAAGATAAAAATCCAACCAAACCTAGTATTATCGATATAGCAAGTCTTACCACGGCATTTAAAAATAAAAAACATCACCTAAAATGGCCTGTCAAAGGAGTGGTCATCGGTAAATTTGGAAAACAAGCTCATCCTACCTTGAAAAATATCATTATCCAAAATAATGGCATCGCAATCAGTACAGAGCCCAAAGCTGTCGTCAAGGCAATCTTTGATGGTATCGTAGCTGGCACTCCCTTTATTCCTGGGTATCACAATACCATTATTGTAAAACATGGTGCCTTTTACTCCGTATATTCGAATCTCGAAGATGTAAATTTTAAAAAAGGAGACATCATTAAAAAAGGGATGAAAATGGGCAATGTTGGTGAAAATTTAATCTCAGGTGAATCTGTTTTTCATTTTGAAATTTGGAGAAATAAAGTACGACTTAACCCTGAAGATTGGTTACGGTAATGGGATTTTAGTGCAAAACAAAAAAGACCTGTCACATTAAATGACAGATCTTTAGCATCGAATTATTTTAGAGAAATTTACTCTAGTTCTTATAAATTCGTTTGTGTCCAACTCTATTTTCCATTACCAAGGTAATCATGTAGATACCAGCAGGTAATTGATTATCTAAATTAAATTCAAATGTATTCATCCCTACATTTGCTTTTTCAACAAGCTGCTCAATCACCACTCCCTTCACATCCGTTATTTGAATATTTACATCTCCGCCTTTAGGTACTTGCATATTTACATATAAATTATTCGTTACAGGATTGGGATATACCGCCAACTCAATTTTAGATTCTTCTTTATTTGAAATACCCGTAAGTTGATGCGGAGACATCAAAAACACATTATCTTGCATCACTCTTACTCCCGTATTTCGCATAATAATATCTTTCAACGTAGTTTTCTTAATTTCAGCAATCTCTTCATCTGTAAGTAATGGATCATTTTCAAAATAATATCGATCGCCATCTCTCAATGCTTTGAATTGCTTCAACATGATATTCATTACGGTTTCACCAAATAAAGCATTATCCATATGAGATTCTGCCAAAAAGCCCACCCACGGATCTACATCGTTGATGTCCTTATATACTGTTTGAAAAATTTGATTAAACCATGGATCGTCTGATAATTCAGAAAAATTTGTCAACTTAGGTAATCCCATAGATATTCTAATTGTATTATAATCCGCCAATCCCCTATCTCGTCCTCTTTGAATATTTATTGCAGCCAAATCCATTCCCCCTTGACCTGGGGCTCCAAATAAAAAATTTCTTAAATCATGAATCATTTTACAATCAAAATCTTGCTCCACTTGTGTACCCATTCCTATCAAAAATGGATCAATTCCACCCGTTTCTACAATTACATTTGGATTGAAAAAAGCATCTCTTAAAAGAATATTTCCCTGGGGCATGATATTCCCACTATTGTCCATTCTGACAATTTTACTATTGATAACCGTATGCCCATATCGATAAGCAGCCGTTGAAAATTCATTGAAAATACCAGGATTTGTATTTGGATTATATTTTTTATAAAGCCCCAAATGAACTCCCATCGTTGGCAACCATTCATAATAAACAATATTCTGAATCAACGCTCCCACCATCTTTCTAGCTTTTTGATAAATCCCTTCTTCCGTCAAGTTAGGATATTTTTCCTTATAAATATCACATAGTCGGTTATGCTCTCGTGTAAATAAGGTATGTAGTGTTGTCAAAAGCACATTTTCATTTGCTCTGATGTCCCCTGATACAAAATATTTTGGAAAAGGAGTTGCCATTGCCATAAAAGGAGCATTGGGATCAATAGGATCTTCCTTTTCGCCTGTAATCGTATTGTAAGGGAGTAGATTACCTCTTGATGTTTTCAATTTACCATCCTTAAAGGTTCTCATCCAATCTGCAACTTGTTCTGAAGAACCATAAATATTGGATGCATCAATGAACGATGATATGGCATTGGGATATTCACGAGGATTTAGCGCGGATGTACCCGTACCTTCAATATTTGCAGATCTTTTTAAAGGAATCATTGCATCACCCGTTGAAAATGGGTCAAAATATGGATCTCCTTTGGGTACAGCAATATTAAATTCATCATCATGAGAATCTAGAACCAAAGTGATGTCATGATCTATAAATTGCCCCCAAACAAAAGCATAATCACTCAATACCAAAACATCTTCTAAAAGTCCGTCTTGATTAAAAATTGTATTGCTAATATATCTCGGATTGGGGCGATTTAAACCAGAAGGTTCTGATGCCCCATCCGAAAACATTTTGGGTGCCAAATTTTGCTGTGGTGTACCTACCGCTCCCCATTCTGGATGTTTCAAATTGTTACCAGACCCATCATAAGATCTAATATTTTGAGCAGAAACACCTGTCAGTAAAGCAGAACAGCTAAGAATAAATAATGTTTTTTTAATTGTAAGTAAACGTGTTATCATTTGTCCATGTTTAGAGATTAAAATTTTGATTATTGTTAACGTAGGTAGGGACTGGAAATGAATACTCAAAGTGTATCCAAACCTGTTACAAAAATAAATAGATTTTAAGCTGAAAACATGTTTTAGAAGGTGTTGTACAACATGTTTTATGAAAATTGAGTGATTGGAAACAATTTTGCTGATGCAAAATCTTGATAAGACAGGGAATTTGTCTATCCGAGTTCCGAAATCCGTTTCAGTCCCTTTATATCTAAAATTTTAATCATACGCTTATCCGTTTCAATTAAACTTTCAGATACAAATTGGGAAAGAACTCTAATGGCATTTGATGAATTCATATTTGAATACGCCGCCAAATCAGCTCTTTTCAACCTGATATTTAAGGTCTTACCATCCTGCAATACACCATGTCTCTCTTTTAATTGCAATAAACTATGTGCCAATCTTCCACGAATGTGCTTTTGAGTCAACATTAATAATCTCTCATTGGCATTTTTTGAAATTTCAGCTAATAATTGGATGATTTTCATTGAAAATACTGCATTAGTTTGCAACAATTCAAGAAATTGCTCTTTTTGAATCAAACATATTTCTGTGGGTTCGATTGCTGTTGCTGAG
>CAZOHX010000319.1:0-4296 GCA_964579315.1 uncultured Saprospiraceae bacterium | reverse complement strand
GACGCAATCCGCTAAAGCTCAATTATTTCCAACGGATAAACAGTATGAATCTATTCCACCCCCAAACAATGTTACAATGCCTGATTATGGACAGAGCGTAGTGGATAATTCCAATCAAGATCCAATAAAAATTACAAGGGTTACTGAAGCGTATAATTATAATGATGGAAATGGTGACCCGCAAGTTTGGTACCCTACCCATGAGTATGCGAAAACACAAGTTTGGAACGCAGACCAAACGAAATATAAAATCGCATCATGGAAAGTATATGATGCTACTACATATCAAGAAGTACAAGAATTATCAAGTATGTACCCAAGTTATTGGTCCAATACAAATCCTGATATAATTTGGAGTTTTAGAGAAGATGGTGATGTGAAAAAATATACCGTTTCCACCAATACAACGGAAACTGTGGCAACCATTCCTGGTTATGAATTTATAAAATTAGGACCTGGTGAGGCGAATATGGACAAAAATGACCATTATGTCGCACTAGTTGGGAAAAAAACAAATGGGGATTTAGATGTTATTATTTTTAACTTAGTAACCTATCAAATTGAACACACAAAAACCTTTACTGGGGCTTGGGCTGATGGTGCAGATTATGCTCCAAAATATATAGATTGGGTATCTATATCACAATCTGGTAATTATGTAGTGATTATGTGGAACAACAGCTTAGGTGCAATCAACCATTATACCGATCAATCAGGCACCAATCATTATGGTGTAGAAGTATATAACGCTTTAGATATGCAATACCAAAATCGAATTATGCCGTATGGTAATCATGGAGATTTGGGATATGCAATAGATGGTGATGAGGTTTTAGTACAATTTTATGGAGAGTATGGAGGAGGTACAATTTACATGCATAAACTTAACGGAGATGGATATACCGTCATTAATACCCACTCTGATTTTGGAGTAACGGGTCATATCTCTTGTAGAAATATCCATCGTCCAGGTTGGGCTTACGTTACAGAAAGTGAACTTGCTCAATCTGCTCAAATGGTCGCTGTAAAACTAGATGGATCTGGAATAGTGGAACATTTTGGACATCATTTTAGTAGTGCTTTAAGCTATGCACAGGCTGCTATGGCAGTCGCTTCTCCCAATGGGGATAAAATTTGTTTTAAATCAGATTTCGGAACGGATCCAACACCTGGTTCGGATGTAGCGTATAGTTTTTTCGCAGAGGTTGATCACTCGTCACAAATTGCAACTCCTGATTTTAATGCTGTTGGGATTTATCCAAATCCTGTATCAGATGTACTTTTTATTGATGGTAAGGAAACGATTAATTCCATAAAAATTGTTGATTTGAATGGGATTATCCAATTGGATGAAACGATGATTGATGGAGGAAACTCTATTTCAGTTTCCAATTTAGCCAGTGGGGTTTATTTTATTCAAATCAATGCTGTTTCGGGGATGAATTGGTATAAAATTGTGATTGAATAGGTGAAACTTGTTAGTTGAGATGTGGAGTCGCTTGTCTCAACGACAATCTAGGTAAGAAGTTGAGTACTAACAAATTAACAATTAACCATTCACAATTAACCATTCACAATTAACCATTCACAATTATTTAAATTTCCCCTTGCTCTTCCGAATCCGAACAGAAACCACCTTATACTCAGGACACATCGCCTCCGAGTCATGCACATCTGAAGTAATATTATTCACCATAATTTCAGGAAAATGGAACGTCGTACTCAAGATACCTTTTTTGACTTCATCCGTAATATGTGCCTTGATATCCACTTTTCCACGAGGAGATTCCATACAAACCATATCGCCATCCTTGATTCCTTTTTTCTTGGCATCTTTCGGATTAATCATGACGACATCTTCTGTTAAGATTTCCACATTTCGAGTTCTACGGGTCATTGCACCACAATTATAATGTTCCAATTCTCGATTAGTTGTCAAAATATAAGGATACTTTTCTTCGTGATCCAAGATTTCTTTCGTTTCTTCAAAAGGATGAAATTCAAAATATCCTAATCCCCGCTTGAAAGTTTCAGCATGTAAAATTTGAGTATCATTTCCATCTTTTGAAACGGGCCATTGTTTCCCATTGATATCCAAATTTTCCCAAGTGATCCCTGCAAAGAAAGGAACGATTTGTGCCACTTCTGCAAGCACACCTTCTGCCGTATAATCGGGTTGAGTATATCCCATTCGATTCATAATATCTACTAAAATTTGACCATCAACCTTTGTGCCTGGATAAGGTTCTACGACTTGATTTACTCTTTGGACTCTACGTTCTCCATTAGTGAACGTCCCAGATTTTTCTAAAAATGAAGCTCCTGGTAAAATGACATCTGCTAATTTAGCCGTTTCTGTCATAAATAATTCTTGCACAATCAATAAATCAACACTTTGCATCGCCTTGACAACCTTTTGTGTATTTGGATCTGTTTGAGCGACATCTTCTCCGATGATCCAAAGACATTTTAGTTTACCAGCTATAGCAGCGTCAAACATTTCTGGTATTTTTAAACCAATTTCATCTGATAGTTTTGCTTTATAAAAAGTCTCGTATTGCTTATGAATCAATGGATTAGTGACATCCATATAACCAGCTCCTTGATGGGGCTGTACGCCCATATCTGCGGAACCTTGTACGTTATTTTGTCCACGTAATGGATTCACTCCTACCCCTTTTCGACCAATATTTCCAGTAATCAATGCCAAATCCGCTATCTGCATGACTGCAAATGTTCCTTGAGAATGTTCTGTAACTCCCAAGCCGTGAAAGGACATTGCATTTTTTGCGGAAGCATAGGTAATTGCCGCAGCACGAACATCTTCACGTTTCACACCAGACACTCGTTCCATCACATCCATATTAATAGCTAAGATTTGCTTTTTAAAATCTTCAAATCCTTCTGTTCTATTTTTTATAAATTCATGATCCACCAATCCTTCTTTGATGATATAATAAAACATCATGTTCATCACCGCCACGTTTGTTCCTGGACGTAAAGCCAAATGATGCTTTGCGTATTTTGCCAATTCTGTTCTTCTTGGGTCAATGACAATCATAGGACCACCTCCCATTGCGAACTGTTTGATTTTTGCTCCAGTGACGGGATGTGCGTTGGTTGGATTTGCACCAATGACCAAAATACAGTTGGTATCTTTGATATCCCCCACTGAGTTTGTTGCAGCCCCTGTTCCAAAAGTTCGTTGCATACCCAAGGCAGTTGGAGAGTGACAAATACGAGCACAACCATCAATATTATTGGTTCCAACTACTGCTCGGATGAATTTCTGCATCAAATAATTCTCTTCATTGGTACATCTTGATGAAGAAATTCCAGCAATAGCATCTGCACCAAATTCTTTTTTATAACCATTGATTTTTTTAGCAATATAATCATAAACTTCATCCCAACTTACTTTCTCAAATTTCCCATTTCTACGAATCATAGGTGAATCTAATCGCTCTTCATGATTGTAAAACTGAAAAGCATATCGCCCTTTCAAACAAGTATGTCCTTGATTTACTTCGGCATCCATTGGCGCTTGAATACTTTTTATCGTATCTCCTACCTTGGATACTTCTAAATTACACCCTACCCCACAATATGTACAAATAGTTCTGACTTTTTCAGTATTAGCAATAGACTTGGATTGAAAAATATCTGAGATAGCAGAAGTAGGACAAGCTTGGGCACATGCCCCACAACTCACACATGCCGAATCGGCAAATGTCTGTTCCATACCTTTGATAATATGACTATCGAAGCCACGTCCTGCGATTCCCAAAACCAATTCACCTTGCACTTCATCACAAGCACGCACACATCTGTAACAATTGATACATTTGGACATATCACTTGTCATGTAAGAATGGCTCAAATCTTTTTGTTTGTCCAAATGATTAGCACCTTCTGGATATCGAACGGAAGTAATCCCAACAGTTGCCGCTACGGTTTGCAATTCACAATTGCCATTCACCTCACAGGTCAAACAATCCAAAGGATGGTCAGTCAATACCAATTCGATGATATTTTTCCGCAGCCTTTGGATATCTTCCGTATGTGTATGCAGGTGCATTCCTTCTGAGACCATACTGTGGCAAGACGCCATGGCTTTGGTTCTTCCCCCTTGTTCTAGAGCTACATCTATGGTACACATTCGGCATGAGCCAGATGGCTTCAAGTTGGGTGCATCACAGAGCGTTGGGACAAAAGTTTGTCCTTTGTGACGTTTAATGAAGGAGAGCATTGTTTCTCCTTTTTCAAATGTGAATGGTTGGTTATTTATGTATGCGA
>CAZOHX010000318.1:0-4301 GCA_964579315.1 uncultured Saprospiraceae bacterium | reverse complement strand
AAAAAACTCGATTATGAAAAATGTATTATTATTGTTTTCAATTATTTTCTTATTATTAACTTGTAAAAAGGAGGGTATCCCATTCAAAAATTATAAAGTAGATTTCTACACTTCTCACCCTAAATATTCAATCAATCCTATTCAATATGAAGAAGTAACAGAGCAAGTGTTGATAAAACCTGTGTACAGAACAGGGGCTGAATTCAAATGTGTGCAAGATACACTTCTCGTAAAGCAAGCATATACCATTCCTCATATCATGGATTCAATGCGTATTCCAATAGTGGTAAATGCAGAAGCTAATATTGCTCAAAATGTATTTTGTTATGCTTTTTTTGATGGACTTACTTTGGATACCATTCCTGCCGAATATATGGTATTGAATAAACAAATTCTCATTAAAGATGGAACAGACGGACCTAAAATTCCTGCTGAATATGCTACCATACATAAACAAGTGGTTGAAAAACAGGCTAGGTTAATTAAAAATGAACAACCACAAACATTTAATAGAGTGTATTTTCACATTCCAAGTGAAATATCTATTGAGGATTATTTGAAACGACAGTTAGATTTTGGGCAATCAGTTCACTGTAAGGAAGGCGTGTCTTATGAGATTGTGAAGTAGTCGAGATTTATTTTTTTAGATTTTAAGATTTTTTGATTGATAGCAGCTTCCCTATGATGTCTGCAAAGTCTTATCATTGGATATTCAGAATCAAATGGAGTAATTTTCAAAAAAAATAACGACCTTAGCTCACTGAAAAAAAATAATGGCAATGCACAGCAAATTTATATTACTTTTCTCATTTTGGACAGTCCTAATTCAAGCACAAATTCATCATGATTTATCCGTCGAAATTAAGCCTACTAATTCTAAAATTAGTGTAATTGACGAAATATCTTTTGATAGTAAAAATCAACCTATGTTTTTTACTTTGAATGCAGATTTTAAACCAAAAATGCTTTCCAAAGGATTTAAATTAAAGGCAGTAAATAAAAAGATGTCTGCTTCTGATATTGGGATGGATCGCATCGGAGATGAAACTAATTCTGATTTGAAAATTACAAAATGGAAGGTAATTTGTAAAAAGAAAAAATGGATTGGTAAGCCTTTCAAAATTTCATATTCTGGTTTGGTCGCAGATGCTATTGAAAAAAATGAAAAAGACTATCAACGTGGATTTAGTGAATCTCCTGGAATCATTTCTGAAACAGGTATCTATCTTGCGGGTTCTACTTATTGGGTTCCTATTTTTGAGAATGAAATGATGACATTTTCTATGAAGGTACAACTTCCTAATCATTGGAAGTCGGTGGCTCAAGGAAAAAGAACGACAAATGTAGATGAAGGCAATCACCATATAGATATTTGGAATTGCGATAAACCACAAGAAGAAGTTTTCTTGATTGGTGCCAAATTTTCTGAATATAGCTTCGATGCGGGTAATGTCAAAGCAATGGCTTTTTTGAGAACTCCAGATGAAGGACTTGCCAATAAATATCTCGAAACTACTGCTCAATATTTAGAAATGTATCGTTCTATCCTTGGCGTGTATCCTTATTCCAAATTTGCTTTGGTTGAGAATTTTTGGGAGACAGGCTACGGAATGCCTTCTTTTACACTTTTAGGTGAGAAAATTATTCGTTTCCCTTTTATCTTACATTCGTCTTATCCACATGAATTGTTGCACAATTGGTGGGGAAATAGTGTCTATGTCGATTTTGAAAAAGGGAATTGGTGTGAAGGATTGACTGCTTATATGGCGGATCACTTGATTAAAGAACAAAGGGGAAGGGGGATGAATTATCGTCGCTCCACATTACAGAAATTTTCTGATTTGGTGGACGAAAAAACTGATTTTCCTATTACTGATTTTAGATCACGTTATGATGGACCCAGTGAAGCCATTGGATATGGAAAGACCTTGATGATGTTTCATATGCTACGGCGAAAGTTTGGTGATGATGCTTTTTTATTGGCGTTAGGTCGATTTTATCGAAAAAATAAATTTAAGAGAGCCTCTTTTGATGATCTTAAAAACGCGTTTGAAACCGTATCAAAAGGGGAAGACCTGAAGCCTTTTTTTGATCAATGGATTACTCGAAAGGGTGCACCGCAATTGGTCTTGGATAGTGTAGAAGTTAAGGAAGCGAGTCATGGTCGTTATAATTCTACCATTCGTTTAAAGCAGATTCAAAAAGAGAAAGTATTTAATTTGGATGTTCCTGTTTCAATTGTTACAAAATCGGAAACTAAAACACGAATTTTTCCAATGACGGAGAAAGATCAAGTTTTTAATACCATTACGGAAGAAAAACCCTTGAAAATTGTTATCGATCCAATGTTTGATATTTTTAGAATATTAGACCCAAAAGAAGTTTCTCCTGCTTTGACCAAGGCATATGGTAGTGATAAAACGTTGATTGTAGTGCCTTTCGGTACGAAGAAAGGGAGTACTTATGATGTGTTTGCCAATCAATGGGTAAAAAGTGACCCCACTAAGTTTGAAATTATAAATGATCATGCACCCATTCAATATCCTAAAGATGCGACTATTTGGATTTTGGGTTATGAAAATCGATTGATTGATTTTGTAAATAAAGGCATTGAAGTTTATGGTGCTAAAATGACTCAGGATTCAGTTATCTTTCCAGATAAACCAGTTTTGAAGAAGGGAAATGATGTGATTATTACTTTGACGCATCCTAAAGATGAAAAAGCTGCGGTAGTTTTTATTGCGATTGGCAATGATGATGCTATCCCTGGATTGGTTCGAAAATTACCGCATTATGGAAAGTACAGTTATCTTGCATTTGAAGGAACAGACCCAACCAATATTGCCAAAGGGCAGTGGCCTGTGATTCAATCTCCTTTGATTAAGGATTTAGTAGATGATGTTCCTCCTTTGAAAGTTGAGAAAAGAGAAGCTCTCGCTTATTTAGAACCTGTTTTTTCTGTAAAAAATATGATGAAAGATATTGAGTATTTAGCATCTAAAGAGATGAAAGGACGGGGTTTGGGAACTCCTGAATTGGATGTAGCCGCAAATTATATCGCAGAATCTTTTAAAAATTCAGGATTAAAACCTTGGAAAGATAGTTATTTTCAAAAATGGACTGCTGATGTTTTAGATAAGAAAAATGTAAAATTGACCAATGTCGTTGCTATGATTCCTGGAGTAAAACCTGAGTTGAATAATCAACCTGTGGTGATTTCTGCTCATTATGACCATTTGGGGATGGGGTGGCCTGATGCTCATGCAGGCGATAAAGGAAAAATTCACCATGGAGCGGATGATAATGCAAGTGGGGTAGCGGTGATGCTGGAATTGGCAAAACGAATCGCAAAAACTGCTAAGCCTAATCGTCCAATTATTTTTGTGGCTTTTACAGGAGAAGAAGCAGGATTGGTGGGTTCTAAATATTTTGTGAATTCGCTAAAAAATCAAGCTTTTGCTAATATAAATTTGGATACAGAAGGTTCTTTATTTGATCAGAAGATTATTATTTTAAATGCCAATACGGCAAGTGAGTGGAAACATATTTTTATGGGGACAGATTATGTGACGGGGATTGGTACTCACTTGGTGATGAAACCATTGGATGCAAGTGATCAAGGAGCATTTATCGAAAAGGGTATTCCTGCGGTACAGTTTTTTGCTGGTGCAACTACCAATTACCATCGACCGTCTGATACACCTGATAAAATTGATGCGGCTGGCTTGGTGAAGGTGGCAACTGTAGCCAAAGAAGTTCTTTTGTACTTGGGCGATAGAGAACGTCCTATGAAATTTATTGGAGAAATTGCAAAAAAAGAAGATCATAAGGCTCATCATCCCAATCATATTCCTGAACGAAAACGTAGCGCTTCTACGGGAGCTGTACCTAGTTTTTCTTATGAAGGAAATGGTGTACAATTGGGGGATGTACCTGCTGGAACGCCTGCAGAAAAAGCAGGATTGAAAACGGGGGATATTATTGTAGAAATGAATGGAGTAGCAGTTGAAGATTTACGGGGCTATTCTCAATTATTGAAAAAATTACTTCCTGGACAAACGGTAAAGGTAAAGGTTTTGAGAGATGGAAAGGAAATTTTGACAGATTTGGTATTGAAATCAAGATGATTTTTCAGTTTTAACTGAAGTTTAGCAAGAGTATTTTCGTTGAGTAGTTGGGGCTAAAATTACATCGTTTAAAAACAATGAATTTTTTTAAATTTCCTGCACAAACAAGCATATAAAACGAGTGCGTGACAAATAGTGGGAGATACAATTTTACTGTATAAGCTGAAAGTTAAA
>CAZOHX010000317.1:3348-4316 GCA_964579315.1 uncultured Saprospiraceae bacterium | reverse complement strand
TTTGCTTTTAGTAGATGCTTTTGAAGGTGCTATGCCACAAACAAGATTTGTCTTGGGAAAAGCACTAGAATTAGGTTTGAAACCAATCGTTGTAATTAATAAAGTCGATAAAGAAAATTGCACTCCAGAAGAAGTGAATGAACAAGTTTTTGAATTGATGTTCAACTTGGATGCTACTGAAGAGCAATTGGATTTTACAACCGTTTATGGATCTGCAAAAAATGGTTGGATGTCTGACCATTGGGAAAATGAAACAGATAACGTAAGATTCCTTTTAGATACTGTATTGAAAGATATTCCTGAAGCACCTTACAGAGAAGGATCTCCTCAAATGCAAATTACTTCATTGGAGTATTCTAAATTTGTTGGTAGAATTTGCATAGGTAGATTATTTAGAGGCGATCTTGAAGCAGGAAAAGATTACATGCTTTGTAAAAAAGAAGGTAATAAAAAAGTTAGAATTAAAGAATTACACGTTTTTGATGGTTTAGGAAAAGCTAAGGTGAATACTGTTCGAAGTGGAGATATATGTGCAGTAGTGGGTTTGGATGATTTTGAAATTGGTGATACTATTGCTGATTTGAACAATCCAGAACCTATGAAAAGATTGTCTATTGATGAGCCAACCATGAGTATGTTATTTACCATAAATACTTCTCCATTTTTTGGGAAAGAAGGGAAATTCGTAACTTCTCGTCATTTGAGAGATCGTTTGAACAAAGAATTGGAAAAAAATCTAGCTCTAAGAGTAGAGCCAACAGATTCGGAAGATAAATTTATGGTGTATGGGCGTGGTGTTTTACATTTGTCTGTTTTGATTGAAACGATGAGAAGAGAAGGATATGAATTACAAGTAGGAAAGCCTCAAGTAATTATTAAAGAAATAGACGGTGTGAAAAGTGAACCGTATGAAACTTTAGTGGTGGACGTTCCTGAAGAGTTTTCTGGAAAAGTAATTGAATTGATTA
>CAZOHX010000317.1:0-3338 GCA_964579315.1 uncultured Saprospiraceae bacterium | reverse complement strand
TGGTCATGGAACCTAAGGGTGATTTACAACATTTAGAGTTCAATATCCCATCAAGAGGTATTATCGGATTGAGAAATATGATTTTGACAGGTACTGCTGGAACGGCTGTAATGACACACCGTTTTAGAGAATTTGCTCCTTACAAAGGAGATATTCCTACTCGTCAAAAAGGAGCTTTCGTTTCTATGGAAGTTGGACAAGCGTTGGCATTTTCCATTGATAGATTGCAAGATAGAGGTAAATTCTTCATTTCTCCAGGTGAAAAAGTGTATAAAGGACAAGTCATTGGAGAAAATACTAGATCAAATGATTTGGATGTAAATGTAATTAAAGGTAAGAAATTGTCAAATATGCGTTCTTCTGGTGCTGATGAAGCAGCGAAGATTGTTCCTAAAATTGATTTCTCTTTGGAGGAAGCAATGGAGTATATCAATGAAGATGAGTATTTGGAGGTAACTCCGCAGAGTTTGAGAATGAGAAAGATTGAGTATAGAGGGTAGTTTTAGTGGAGAAGCTCAGGCGATTTTGCTTGTGCAAAATCTAGTTGAGAAGGTTAGGAAAGTAGTAAACTCTAATAATTAGTTTGATAATTAATTTTGGAGCATACCCAAACTCAACGGCTCAACTCGATTAATGGTGGAGCAAATGAGTACAAAAATAAAAGAGAGAACTTTTAGTTTAATATTATTGTTGAACTAATATATTTGTGAAATAGTATGCCGGCCAAGTGGTTTACGGGGAGAAAGATCCATTTTAGATCTATATTTTATTAAAACCCAAGGTCGAAATTACTTAAAATTTTAAAAATGAGTAAATTTATTGACCTTGGTCTTTCAGATGATCTTCTGAAAGCCGTAGAAAAGTTGGGTTTTGAAGAACCAACACCCATCCAAGCGGAAGTTATCCCGCAATTAATTAAAGATCCAAAAGATATTATCGCTCTTGCCCAAACGGGTACTGGAAAAACAGCTGCGTTTGGTTTGCCCTTGCTAGAGTTGATTGATACAAGTTTGAACCATACTCAAGCCTTGATTCTTGCACCGACTCGAGAGTTGGGACAGCAAATTGCCGATCAATTATTTAAATTTAGTGCTTTTATGCCTAAAGTAAATATGTTGGCAGTATATGGAGGTGTTTCTATTCAAAATCATTTGAAGGCATTGAGAAAACCTGTTCATATTATCATTGCTACTCCTGGACGTTTGATCGATTTGATCAATAGACGAGCCATCAAGTTGCAAAATATTGGTTTTATGATTTTGGATGAAGCCGACGAAATGTTGAATATGGGTTTCAAAGAAGATATCGATGAAATATTGAAAACAACTCCTGAAGAAAAATTGACTTGGTTGTTTTCGGCTACCATGCCAAAAGAGATACGGAGAATCGTTAATAAATATATGAATGATCCGCTTGAAGCGGCAATGGATTCAAAACAAGTGGTGAATGCAAATATCGATCACCAATTTGTGATTACTAAAGCATCAGGTAAAACGGAAATTATTAAACGTTTCTTAGATGTAAATGAAAGTATGCGTGGCATCATCTTTTGCAGAACAAAGCGAGAAACTCAAGAAGTGGCAGAGCAATTATCCCGAGCAGGATACCGTGCGGATGCCTTAAACGGGGATATGTCCCAGTCCCAACGAGATCGTGTGATGAAATTGTTTAAGCAAAAACAACTTCAAATATTGGTTGCAACAGATGTTGCTGCAAGAGGTATTGATGTATCAGATTTGACACACGTCATTCATCATAAATTACCAGATGATTTGCCATTTTATACACATAGAAGTGGACGTACGGCTCGGGCAGGTAAAAAAGGAATTTCTTTGGTACTTGTAACGGCACACGAAAGAAGAAGATTATCCTTTTTTGAAAAAAGATTGGGCATTAATTTTTCAAAAGCAGAAGTTCCATCCAAAGAGGCTATCAAGATTACAAGAATGATGCATTGGGCAGATGCTGTAATGGAAACCGAAGTGTTTACCAATTCAGATCCAAAAATTTTAGAACAAGTTTCAGAACGTTTATCAGATTTAACCAAAGAAGAATTACTTGAAAAACTCTTAACCGTTGAACTAAAGAAAATTGGTTTTTCAGATCGCATCGAAAAGGATGATAAATTTGAAGATTTTGGTTCTGATAGAGGCGAAGGGCGTGGACGAAGACGTGATCGGGATCGTGGAGGAAGAAGAGAGCGTAGAAGAGATGATCGCAGGAGTAGTAGTCGAGATAGAAGTGATAGAAAACGAGATCGTAGAAGAGATGACCGAGGAGATCGTAGAGATAGGCGAGATTCTAATCGTGGAGAAAGAAGAGAGCGTCGCCCAAAGGGAAATAAAGTACGTTTCTTTATTAATATTGGTAAAATGGATAATGTGACTAAACCAGAATTGGTGGATTTTATTAGTTCTCAAACGAATATTCAAAATCAAAATATTTCAGACGTTGTTTTGTTACAGAAACATGCTTATTTTGATGTGCCTAAAGATGCTTCTTCTAATGTATCAAAAAGCTTTGAAGGTTTAGATTTTGACGGGCGTGATTTGCGTGTGAATGAGGATAGATAATTGAAAAATGCCGTTGAGCGACTGAGCAGATTGTCCTATTGACAATCTGTTGAGTTGTTTAGTTTAACCCAAGTATCTCAATTTTTTAAGTTTAGAAGTTTAGTCAATTTTGCCTGAGCAAAATCTAGTTGAAACGGTGAGAAAAGTAGAAAATGCTAAATTTTTAGGAGAAAAAATTAATTTAGGGGCTTAAACAAACTCAACTCAACAGCTCTCCCAAGAATTGCATTAGCAATTCTATCTCAATTTCTCACCAATTGTGATAATTAGTGTCTAGACGGAAACCTGTCAAAATTATAAATGTGAGTTTCTACCTAGCTGCTACATATTATCAATAAAATTATCTATCTTTGTGACTAAATTATTTAGTACTTTTATATGAATACACAAGAACCGAATCACTACCAGATTGATGATGATGAAATTACATTGAAAGAATTGATTCTCAAAATAAAGGAATTCTGGCATGAATTACTGAAAAATTGGTTATGGATAGGACTGATTGCATTGCCATTCTTTGGTTATTTTGTCTATAAAGCATTGACTACTGAACCGACTTATGATGCAGAATTAACCTTTATGGTCAATGATGATGAAGGTGGAGGATTAGGTGCGATGGGAAGTTTATTGGGTACTTTTGGACTTGGTGGAAAAGGAGGTGGCGAGTTTAACCTAGAGAAAATGCTTCAACTTTTAAAAACGAGAAAAATCTTACAAACTGTACTTTTTGAAAAGGAGAGTATTGATGGGCAAACAGATTTTTAT
>CAZOHX010000316.1:0-4318 GCA_964579315.1 uncultured Saprospiraceae bacterium | reverse complement strand
CAATTCCTAATTCTCAATTCCCAATTCCCAATTCATCAAGCAATCTCTCCTCCACAACTACTCCCTGCTCCTGCAGTACAACCATAACAGTGTTGATTCAAAACTACATTTCGCTGTTTGAGTTGCTCAATATCGAAATTTGATAAATGATTGGATTTAGAATCCACTTTAAGCTCCAACATCTGATTAAAATCACAATCATATAGATGTCCATCCCATGAAACGGAAATAGTATTGCGACACATTAAATTTTTAACGGTTGCGGGATTAAAAGCATTGACCAATTGTTCCATGTAATCCTCATAATTTCCAGATTCTAATAGAAAATCTAAAAATCGAGCAATTGGTAAATTTGTAATTGCAATTAAATTATTGAAAACTACATCATAATTGTTTTCTAATTTGTCTTTAAATTGTGGTTCCAATACTTCTTGAGTAGCTGGCATCAAAGCTCCACTTGGATTGTACACCAAATCTAAAATAAGATCTGAATCTGCTTTTCCATAACCCACTTTATTTAGCATTTGAAGAGCCTTAATAGATGCTTCAAAAACCCCATCGCCCCGTTGTTTATCAGTACGCCGTTTTGAAAAATAAGGTAAGGATGAGACTAGATACACCTTGTGTTTTGCAAAAAACTCAGGAAGGTCATGAAATTTCTTATTTGCTGTAATAATTGTCAAATTACAACGATTTATAACCCGTTTCCCTAAGTTGCTACAAGATTCAACAAACCATTTAAAATGGGGATTCATCTCAGGAGCTCCTCCCGTTATATCTATGGTATGAATCGTATCGACTGATTTGATAATCTCTAAACAGCGTTCCAAAGTGGCTCGATTCATGTTTTCTTTCTTGCGATCAGGTCCAGCATCTACATGACAATGTGTGCACACTTGATTGCACAATTTTCCGATATTTATTTGAAAAATTTCCAAATCAGTAGTGACTAATTGGTTAATACCTGCTGATTTTATTTTATCTTGAAATTTTGGAAATTGTGCATCCACCAACTCCTTACCATTCAACACCTTCAATTGTACCATCGTACTTGAAAGATCGCTTCCTCTATATTTTAATGATTTTATTTTCATATTCTTTTTTTAACAAATACTCCCTATTTAGCTTGAAATCTCACGCTAAGCTTTTGAGTCTTAGTATAATCCAAACCCTTTTTGCTAATTCCTAATTTTAAATTCCTAATTAATTAATTCAAATTCCTAATTTTTCTGCATGATTCATCATCTGCACTCCGTAAACCAAAGTCGAGCCACTCTTAATTGCGGCTGCGACATGCACTGCTTCCATCATTTGCTCTTCATCTGCTCCTTTTTCCAAACATGCTTTTGTATAGGCATCTATACAATACGGACAAGCTTCTGAATGCGAAACTGCTAGGGCAATCAATGCTTTTTCTCTTTCTGTCAATGCTCCTGCCTTGAAAACATCACCATACCATTTGAAAAATTCTTTCCCCAATTTAGGTTGCCATTCGGTGATATTACCAAATTTTTTCAAATCGTCTTTATCAAAATATTTATCCATTGTTGTTGTTTTTGTTAAAAGGAATTACTCAAATTAAATATAAAAGTAAGTATTGAAATCCAAAGAAAACGAAATACTCTACTAAAGTGTAATTAATAAGACAAAAATATTTAGTTTTGCTAAAAATCTTAAAGTATGAATAACAGATATATGGTCGTCTTTGTTACAATTTTATTAATTGTGAGTTGTAAAAATAGTTCATCTTCTAGAAAATACAAAGGAATCGATGCTTTTCCAAACGCTTTTGAAGCCGTAATTGAAATTCCTGCGGGCACTAATCATAAAATTGAGATGAATAAGAAAACAGGTGATTTTGAAGTAGATCAAGCCGCTGGTAAGGACCGAATTATTGATTTTTTACCTTATCCTGGGAATTATGGTTTTATAAATAATACACTCATGGATAAAAATAAAGGGGGAGATGGGGACGCCCTAGATGTGTTAATCCTTGGTGAATCAATTCCTACGGGAATTCATTTGCCTTTTATTCCTATTGCGGTTATGATGGCACTTGATCGTGGTGAAAAGGATTCTAAAATTATTGGTATTCCCGCTGATCCAAATTTACAAGTGATGCATTGTGAAAATTTCATTGACTTTTCCACTAAATATAATGGTGCAAAACATATTATAAAGGAATGGTTTATGAATTATAAAGGAATGGGGAAAATGGAGTTTTTGGGTTGGAAAGATGAAAAATTTGCTAGAAATGTGATTGCAAAGTGGAATTACGTTTACTAAACTTTAAAAGTTTAGTAAACGTAGTTTTATACTAAAAAGTAACTTGAAATTTCTTAACTGAAATTTCTCCTGCAATTAAAGTTTTTGCAAAATATATTCCATTGGATAATGCTTGTATATCATATTCAGCAAGTTTATTTTTTGGATAAAAAATTGCAACTACTTTTCCATAAATATCAATAATTTCAATAGATTGTATATTTTGTTGAGCTTTAAATGTAATCCATTCTTTGGCTGGATTTGGTGTGATACTTATTTGGTTTTTACTTTCAAAGTTTAATAAATCGGTCGTTTGATGAACGGTTACTGTTTCTGTATCCATACAATATGTAGATTTTTCATAGACTGAAAATGTATAATCTCCTGGTGTTGTCACTTCTACAGAAAGTTGGTTTTCCCCATTTGGAATAATTTCTCCATTGGAATAAAGCCAGCTATATTCATAACTGCCTTCTTTTTGATAAGTAAAATCTCCAGTTAAGGTGACACTAGGTGTTGAAGCATCTAAAGTGTCTGGGATAGTGGCAATTGCATGTGGGCTTGTTTTAGATAATGTGATCGAAGTACTCATTTCTGCCTTACAACAATTAATTGTTTCTCTTACCGTAACCGTATATGTTCCGAATGTATCAATTTCTATATTCATACTATCTGTGGCACCTACGATGTGACCATCGTCTGTTGTCCATTCATAAGTATAATCTTCATTAGATGGAGTTGTAATTGCATAAAGAGTTGTATTAAAAAAATCAGGATCTTCATAGCATAATTCAGAAGAAGAAGGTAGTGTGACTGTAAAATTTGCATCTGGTAGTCCCTCTAGTACATTTATCGTATATTCACAAACATCATTACAACAACCATCCAGCATGATATAGTATAAATGTCCAGGTGTCAATCCATTGTACATTAAATCAAAACTAGTCGTAATACAGTTAACACAAGTCAAAGTATTACAATAAGTGGCTCCTGTCTTACAGTCTGTTTCGAAAATACCCGCCTGTACGCCTCTACAACTTGAAGTACTTTGACAGCCGTGATTATCAAAAAACAAATGAATCGTATTTTCCTGTGCAGTAAAACTAATCCACATATCATTGTGAGTACCTGTATTAGGACCACAGAATTGATTCGTATAGGCTTCCACAGGATCATTATCTACCGTAAATCCATCTGTATTGATCGTATAACCATCCAATTCACATAAGGAAGGGGTTGGTGCTTGAAAACAATTGTCATGAGCAACGGGATGTCCGCAAGTGGAAAGTGGTGGATTATTGTCTTGTGATAATATAGTACTTGATATGAAAAGTAATAAAATAAAAAATTGTATTTTTTTTATCATCGTTATTGATTTGAAATAAAAAAAAGAGTGCATCGCAAGATACACTCTTTTTTTAAATTGTTATATTTTTAAGTGATTTTTTAATGCATCACTTCAAATTTCTTCACATAAATATCCCCATTAATATTGATTTTTGCGAAATAGATACCTTCTAAAATTTGATTTGTTGCAATTTCTATTTGGTGATTATCTCCTTTTATTTTTTGAATACGTTGCCCTAATAAATCTACAATTTCAATACTTTCTATCGTTGTAGGAGCTTCAAAAAAGATGTGCTGACTTGTAGGATTTGGATATAGTAAAATGGCATTGTCAATGGCAGGATCCAATACATCTGTCATACATTTTGGTGCTGTAAAATCATATTCTATAAAACAATCTGGATTATCATTGTCTTGAATTTTAATCACTACGTGTTGCCCATTTCCTGCTAAGAAATGATTGATGCGAATAAATGGATCTGGATAATGATTTATGAATAGGCTTTCTCCTCCTTCAATAATTAGGTCGAATCCTGCATTATTTCCATTTGAAATGTCAAAATCAATGTCTATATTGAACGTGCCATCATCATTGCATTCTGGATCAATTTCGATAACTAAATTGGTGATTTCACAATCTCCGCCACAATCCACGGCTTGCACTTCAACGTCCGCTTTACACTCATGATTTTCTTGGTCAAAGACC
>CAZOHX010000315.1:0-4319 GCA_964579315.1 uncultured Saprospiraceae bacterium | reverse complement strand
AAGAGGGTTAAGAAATTTAATTAAAGATAATATTTTCAGTAATGAAGTAAATCTAAAATGGATTAACACTCAAACAAAAAACGGTTCTAAGGAGTTGTTTTCGGTTGGACTACTATATAATTATCATCACGTACTACAAGAACCCGACACCAGTAATGTAAATGATATTTTTGCCACAGGAAAAATCAATCTACCCATTTCCAAATTTGGTATTTTGCAAGCCAAAGCCAAATTAGGATTAGGAAATAGTACTGGAGATTTATCGATGAATGGACAACTAAAAGTAGCCCTTAAAAAGATTGGAGATTTATATATTGGAAGTTATTTCACTCGATTTCAACCATCCTTATTACAATCCAAATTAAATATTTCTAGTAGTCTTTTTTGGAAAAATGATTTTAAGAAAATTATAAACTTTGGATTGGAAGGACGGTATCTTTTACCAAAATACAATTTTGAAGTAGGTATTAAATCACATACCGTAACAAATTTCATATATTTAAACCAAAATCAAAAATATCAACAAACGACTAATTTGATAGCGATTTTACAAATCTATGCTCAAAAAGATTTGCACTGGAAAATCCTACATTTAAAAAATCGTATTATTTTCCAAAAATCTGGCAATTTGATACGATTACCCAGTTTGCTCTTGAATCATAGCTTATTCTTGCAAGGAAATATTTTCAAGAAAAGAATGATGACCAAAATCGGATTTGATTTTAAATGGAACAAATCGTACAAAGGTAACCAATTTAATTTTCTAATTGGAGATTTCTATTTGCAAGACAAAGTATTCGTTCCCGAATATCCATCTATGGATGTCTTCTTCGATATGAAAGTTCAAAATTTTAGAGCCTTTATAAAATTAGAAAATATATATGCCCCATTCACGGAAAAAGTGTATTTTCAAGTTCCGAATTATTTAAAAAGAGAAATGAGTTTTAGATTTGGAATTCACTGGGATTTTTGGGACAAAAAGCGTCAAAAATCATCTCCACAAAATTCCAAATCAAAAAAATCATCAATAGGGAATAGTCCTGCAAGATTATAACTCAAAGTTAGGCTCTAATTCACCTTCATGCCCATCTTTATAAAAATTATTGATAATAGTTACAATTTCATCTACAGAATCTGTGATTGGAATCAAATCTAAATCAGATGCCTTAATATTATTTTCTACATTCAACATTACGTCTTTGATCCATTTTTTCATTCCAGTCCAAAATTCAACTCCCACTAAAATGACAGGCACTTTTGTAATTTTTTTTGTTTGAATCAATGTCAACACTTCAAACATCTCATCTAAAGTTCCAAAACCACCAGGAAGGACAACAAAAGCTTGAGCATATTTAACGAACATTACTTTTCTTACAAAAAAGTATTTATGATCCAGACTATGATTAAGATAGGGGTTATTAGATTGTTCAAAAGGCAAATCTATATTTAAACCTACTGAAGTTCCTTCACCTTCATGAGCTCCTTTATTGGCAGCTTCCATAATTCCAGGACCACCCCCTGTAATAATACCATAGCCTTCATCAGTCAATCTATGAGCAATATCTGTTGCCATCACATAATATTTTGATCCTGGTTTAGTTCTAGCGGATCCAAATATTGAGATACAAGGATCAATAGCATTTAACGCTTCAAATCCAGCAACAAATTCTGAAATCACCTTAAACATTGTCCAAGAATTTTCTCCTTTTAAACGTCCCCATTTTCTACGACGTGCGGCAAATTTTCCTTTTTCTACATTCTTAGCCATAATTACTAATTTTTAAATTTAAACAAAACAAAGTTTGCCAAAAAATGACAAACTTCGCAATGTATGTATTATCTTTCAATAAATACACAAATATTTATTATTTTTTAATGAACACAATCCTTAATACTTTCCTCTTTGAGTAACATGCTGATACACTTCGTCTGCCGTAATCATATTAGAATGACTTAAAATCACAAGACGCTCAACAACATTTCGTAATTCACGAATATTTCCAGTCCATTCATACTCTTGAAGTGCCTTAATCCCCGCATCACTAATAGATTTCGCCGCAAGTCCTTGCTCATTACAAACTAATGCCAAAAAGTGGTTGACCAACAAGGGAATATCGTCCGCACGATCATTTAAAGATGGTACATGAATTAGAATAACAGCTACTCGATGATATAAATCTTCCCTAAATCTCTTTTGATTAATCTCTTCGACCAAATTCTTGTTGGTTGCAGCAATAACTCTTACATTAACCTTAATTGCTTTATCGCCACCAACTCTCGTAATTTTATGTTCTTGAAGTGCTCTCAGCACTTTAGCCTGAGCAGAAAGGCTCATGTCACCAATTTCATCCAAAAATAATGTTCCGCCATTTGCCTGTTCAAATTTTCCTATTTTTTGTTTATACGCTCCTGTAAAAGATCCTTTTTCATGACCAAAAAGTTCACTTTCTATCAATTCACTTGGAATAGCAGCACAATTTACTTCTACAATGGGAGCTTTTGCTCTAGGACTTTTTTCATGCACCCATCTAGCTACCAATTCCTTACCAGTTCCATTTTCGCCTGTAACTAAAATTCTAGCATCAGAAGGAGCCACCTTATCGATCATGTCTTTAATTGCGCAAATTGCAGCAGAATCCCCTATAATTTCTTGGGTCTTATAATTTCGAACTTTCTTTTTCAAAACTTTCGTTTCAGTAACCAACATAGAACGATCCATAGCATTTCTAATCGTAATCAGCAATCTATTTAAATCCAAAGGTTTTTGAATAAAATCAAAAGCACCTTTACGAACAGCTTCCAAGGCAGTTTCGATATCACCATGAGCAGACATCATAATTACTTGACTTTCTATTTTCAAAGCAGCAATTCGATCTAAAACTTCCAAACCATCCATGTTTGGCATTTTCACATCAAGGATAATCACATCATATGTGTTTTTAGTTATTTTAGCCATTGCAGCGAGACCATCAACAGCCTCTTCAACGTCATAGTTGTGCATTGTCAAAATTTCATTTAGCGTACTTCTGTTCGCTTCTAAGTCATCTACAACAAGGATTCTAGCCATGGAGTTAAAATTTAAAAAATGAAAAATATTTAAAATACGAAAACATAAAAATCCCATTCTACCGAAGCAGTTTAGGAGTTTTGTTCGTAAATTAGGTTGTAGAGTTAGAAACGTGATGCTCTAAAGATATGTTGCATCTATTAGAAAAAAATATATATTTAATTTACCCTTTTTCATGTATCGCATATCATAGGTTGATTTTCAACGAATTAGGCTTAAAAAAGAAAAGCAAAATCGGTTTTTTCATAGCCTTTGTCGAAAAATAGATCATGATAATTAAAAAAAATGCTACAATATGCAATTTTAAAGAATAGCATTCATTATAATTGTGTATTCAAACAAAAAAATATCAATTATGGCAGCTAAATATAAAACAACTCCTTTTTTCAGATTCCTATTAGCAATGATTATCATTATACCATTAGCTTATTTTGGAGCATCTTATTATAGAGGTGAAAATCCAATTAAAAATATTCAAAATACAGTTGAATCTAGTGCTTCAAATGATGCATCTCAAACAGATTTAATCAAAGAACAAAATAAATTAATCAAACAACTTGAAGCTCAAATTAAAGAAAAAGACAGGGAAATTGCTCGTTTAAAAAATAGATAAAACTTGATGTAGGCTAACTAAGAATTTGCCACGGGAGGTCTAAAACAAATGAGATTAAGCCTAAGAATTAGCTTTTCTCATTAAATTCTAAGAGTTACCCCATTGAGCCAACATAAGCGACAATACTCAATACAAGTATTAAGAAAAAACTTACCCAAATTCTTAAATCTTTTAAGGATGTACTAGAATCTGTGATGAT
This sequence comes from uncultured Saprospiraceae bacterium, assembly GCA_964579315.1. Taxonomy (GTDB): domain Bacteria; phylum Bacteroidota; class Bacteroidia; order Chitinophagales; family Saprospiraceae; genus CAMZLN01. The sequence continues at coordinate 440 of CAZOHX010000315.1, read as the reverse complement.
GCTAAAAAGGTGATAAAATAGACCAAATAAAACGAACGATACGAGCATAGTGTAATAGTTTTGGATTGTTCAAAAATATTCGTCTTGCTTTGATTCATTATTTTGTAAGTAAATGTTGATTTATCTTCTTAATTAGAGCTGGACCTTCAAAAATAAATCCAGAAAAAACTTGAATTAAAGAAGCACCCGCTTTGAATTTTTCATCCGCATCTTTGGGAGAAGAAATCCCTCCAACACCGATAATGGTGAGTTTTCCATTTGTTTTGGTATTTATGTAACGAATCACTTCGGTAGAACGCTGCTCCACAGGTTTACCACTTAGTCCTCCATTTCCAATTGAGGTAATTTTCTGACTCGATGTTTGTAAATTATCTCTTGAGATGGTAGTATTTGTGGCAATGATTCCATCCAAATGTGTTTGTTGAACAATCTCAATGATG
>CAZOHX010000314.1:0-4325 GCA_964579315.1 uncultured Saprospiraceae bacterium | reverse complement strand
TCTTTACAAAAAAGGAGAAAATGCTGCCTTTAAACGAAAAAATGATGAAATTTTTGATGGAATAATTACGGGTGTCGATGAGATAGGAAGATTGAAAATTCAAACCCAAAAAACACTTGAGGTATTTGATTTAAAAGAGATTAGCTTTTTGAGTTAAAATTACTGATAAAGTAAGTTTTGAGTTTATAAAACTTACTTCCTCCCTTTTCTCAAATAAAAAATAAATGCTCCTAAAGATAACAATCCCGAAATCCACATCATCATAGCCGTAGATATAGCCGTTCCTAAAAGTCCATAATTTTTGGTCAAAAAATAACAAATTACTATATTAATAATGACCGAACTAATGGACAAACCAAATCTTATCTTGGACCACCCGACTGCGGCTAGAATATTCCAAAGCGGTACTCTCAATAATAACGAACCCATAATCCCAATGGAAAAAATAAACATTAATCCCTTAGATTCATGATAATCTTTCCCAAATAAGAGTAATAAATAGGGTTCAAAAAAATAGAAAAATCCAATAATTCCTAATCCAATTAGAAAAAATATTTTTAAATAATTGATAAAGTACTTCTTTATCTCGGATTTGTCCGTCTCCGAATATTTTGCCAATTTTACATAATCTGATGTAATCACAGAAAGAGCTAAAATACTCATACTAAATGGAAAAACACTGGATGCTTTGTATTGTGCAACATCTGTATCTCCCATAAAATATCCTAAAATGAAAATATCTATGACAAATAATAAATGTGCAATAGCATTACTCAGGCTTATCTCCAAACTGTATCTCTGTAACTGCTTCAATAAATTTGTAGAAATTGTAAATGGACTTTTTCGAAGCAATTTTAATTTATAAATGTAAAAAATTCCAACTAAAAATGGTGCCATAATTAGAGCCATAACATAGCCTAAACCATCTAAAAATGAACTCAAAATAATTACTAAAATCAACAAAACAATACTCTGTTCTATCTCAATTCTAGCATACAATTGATTTTTATGAATTATTCGGGCATACGATTTCACCAATCTCGCCAAATACAACGAAATAATTTGTAAACTTAACAATATTAAAAACCAAAAAGCATTGGGCAACGTTCGTGTCAATAATGGATTGAGCAGCAAAATCAATACAATAATTCCAAATGAATAAATCAATCCTCGCTTTAAACCAAACTGAAATAATGTCTTTTTATGAGATTGTCCACCTAATAATACTCCATGGCGAATAATCCCCTCATGTAATCCCCCACCCATAAAAAAAACAAAAAATGAAATGATGGTATTGGCAAAAACAATATCACCCCATATTGATTGTGAAATCAAATGTGTCATCAAAATAAGAATCAACATAGAAATCACCTTGGTAACCAGATTGGCAATTAAAATATATTGCCCTTTTGAATGGGTAAATGCTGCGATAAAATTCTTCATATGCTTACCTATGTTGCTATCCCAAAATCCTTTTTAACTGATAACTGAAATCCTAAGAAAATTCTACCAATTCCATCCATCGCTCTTCTTTTTGCTCCATTTTCTCATCAATTTCAGTCAATTCCTTGGATAATTGAATCAATTCTTCTTGATCAGCCTTATTCGCAGCGAATATTTCATGAATAGCTGTCTTTCTTGCTTCCAATTTTGCAATTTCTTTTTCCAAACGCCCCAATTCTTTGCGTTCTTCATAAGTTAATTTACGCTCTTCCCCTACTTTAGGTACTTCTGAAACGGATTTTTCCTTTTTAGGTTGTCCTTCTTTAGGTTGATCTTTCAACCAATTTCGATACATCGTATGTGTTCCATTAAAATCTCGAACTTTTCCCTCACCTTCCATGATAAATAAATGATCAACAATTTTATCCATAAAATATCTATCATGGGTTACGATCAACAGACAACCAGGGAAATCCATTAAAAAATCTTCCAAAATATTTAAGGTCATCAAATCCAAATCATTGGTAGGCTCATCTAGGATTAAAAAATTTGGATTTTGCATCAAAATAGTCAATAAATACAATCGGCGCATCTCTCCCCCACTCAGCGTAGAAGCAAAAGTTTGTTGCTTTTTTCGATTGAAAAGAAATCGTTCTAATAACTGTGCTGCGGTCAATTTCGCACCTTTATCCAATGGAATATATTCTGCAATATCTCGTACCACATCAATCAACATTTTATCTTTTTCAAGCACCAATCCCTCTTGTGAGTAATATCCAAATTGAATGGTACCTCCAACGACTACGGTTCCTGTATCTGGACGAATTTCTTTTGTCAATAATTTTATCAATGTAGATTTACCCACTCCATTTTTCCCAATTATGCCTACTCTGTCCTTCTTTTTGAATTTATAATCAAATCCATCTACGATTTTAATATCACCAAATGCTTTAGAAATATCATGGGCTTCCAGAATTTTACTTCCCATCCGTTGCCCTTTGATTTCTATTTGCATTACACCTTTCGTAGTAAATTTTTGATTCTCTTCTTTCTTTTTGTGATATGCATCTACTCTTGATTTAGATTTTGTTCCACGGGCTCTGGGTTGTCGCCTTACCCAATCCAATTCTCTTTTGAGCATCTTGCTCGTTCGCTCATGAACGACTAAATCATTGGCTTCTCGAGCCAATTTCTTGGTTAAAAAATCGGTATAATTCCCACTATAACGATACATGGTCTGGTTATTTAATTCTACAATAGAATCACAAACTCTATCCAAAAAATATCTATCATGGGTCACCATCAACAAGGTCAAATTGGGTTCTTGAAGTTTGGTTTCCAACCATTCAATCATATCCAAATCCAAGTGATTGGTAGGCTCATCTAAAATCAACAAATCTGGTTCTTCCAAAAGAATTTTAGCCAAAGCCAAGCGTTTTTGCTGCCCACCTGAAAGAATACCGACTTTTCTAGTCAAATCCCCAATATTAAATTTATTCAAAATGGACTTCACATTGGCTTCAAAATCCCATGCATTCAAATTGTCCATTCGTGCCATTGCGGATTCCATCAAAGCATGTTTCTCAGGAAACAATAGGGCTTCTTCATAGGCTTTTAATGCATGAATACTCGGTAAATCCATATCAAATACCGCATCTAAAACTGAAATTTCGGGGTCAAATTCAGGTGCTTGTGAGAGATATTTTATTTTTATATCCTTTCGGAAATACACACTGCAAAGCTCTCCTTCTGGAGATTCTATACCCGCAATGATTTTCAATAAAGTAGATTTTCCCGTTCCATTTTCTGCGACAATAGCTACTTTTTCCCCTTTATTTAAATGGAAAGAAATATCTTCAAAAAGGACATTGTCCCCGTAAGATTTTGAAAGATGCTCAAATGATAAATAGTTCAAATTATTAGATTTTATGCAAAACTACGAATAATTAATTATCAATTGTTAATTGTTAATTGTTAATTACCATAAAAGAGAAAACTTCTTTATTTAGATTAATTAAACATTTAAAAGAGAAAAGCGTTATCTTTGTACAATATAAAAAATAGGAAAATGGAAGAGAAAAAAGTACAAAATCCAATCATGTTATATACGGAGCAAACTCCGAACCCAGAATCGTTAAAATTTGTGACCAACCGCATGTTATACAAGGGAATTGCGGATTTTAGAGATGAAAATCTAGCTAAAGAATGGTCTCCCTTAGCAACATTTTTATTTGAATTGCCTTATGTAAGACAAGTGTATATTTCAAATAATTTTGTAACAGTTGCCAAAGAAATGAATTACAGTTGGGCTGAAATCATGATTCCTTTAAAGGAGAAAATCAAGGAATTCATCAATAATGAAGGCGGTATTGTAAATGATGGTTTCAAGGATGCAATGGATAAAATCAATGCTGAAACGGATACTGGTTACCAATATTCTGGTGACGAAAAGGAGATTGTACAAAAAATAAAAGATTTATTGGATCAATATGTCCGTCCTGCGGTAGAAGCGGATGGGGGAAATATTGCTTTTCACTCTTGGAATGATGGGGTTGTTACGGTGATTCTGCAAGGGAGTTGTAGTGGTTGTCCTAGTTCTACCATTACTTTGAAGTCTGGAATTGAAGCGATGTTGCAGCGTATGATTCCTGAGGTGAAGGAGGTGAGGGCTGAGGCTGAGGGGTATTGTGAGACTTAGCTCGCTATGGGTTTTCACCCATAGCTAATAAAGGGTGAATCCTTTGGATTCTTTATATAGAAAATAAGGCTCAATATCTTTTCTAAAGATTTTGTCTTATTTTTTAAATTCAAATTTTATAAACTATTTATTGTTTCTTTCTACCAAATCGGATAGTGCCGCAGCTACGCTGCTTATTTATATC
>CAZOHX010000313.1:0-4338 GCA_964579315.1 uncultured Saprospiraceae bacterium | reverse complement strand
TTAACTTATTGATAATCATTGTACATATGTAAAACATTAATTATTCTAACTAAATTAATATTTTTTGTAAAAATCAAAGTCAAAAGAGCATATTAAGGTATAAAATTTGATGTAAGATGATTTGGAATGCCTTGGCATTCGTTTTTAATTGTGGTTTTTACTGTTTGAATCAGCAGATGGAAAAGCATACAATTCCACAGAAATTCCTCCTTTTTCAAATTTCTTAACCAATTTACATTTTTGTTGAATAGCTTTTCTTCTATTTTTTACATCATTCATGATATTTGAAATAAAATAGTACTCAGCATTGGGAGAATCCATTCCAACCATTTTTTGTTGAATTCCATTTAAATCAATTATTTCAAAAGATGCCATATTCGGAAATGCTGTTCCTATTTTTTCAAATGGAATATTGGATGTTTGAATATAATCAATCATGTTATTTCTCAAACTGTAGTAAGGGAGATGGCGTAATGTAGTATCCCAAGACATGGAAATGCTTTTGGGATACATCCATGTATTGCCAAGAAAAAGAAGTAAGCAAAGACTTAAATAAAGGGGTTTCCAATTGGTTTTTAATGATAAAATTGATTGTAAGACGATAATATTTACCACAATCATCATGGGCATAAGGTATCTCAAAGCATTTAATCCTCTGTACAATAAAAAAGTTGGAAGCAAAAATATTCCTAAAATGAGAAATAAAGAGACAAGAACTTTAGAAGATTTTAACCATTTAAAATTTGATTTTAAGCCTATGTATAGCAATCCAAAATATAAAAATAGGCGTCCTTCATCTAGCATTCTCCAAACAAATACTACGATATTTTTTAGAAATCCTTTAAAATTTACAAATTTAAAAGATTCTGCCCATGGAGAAGTTGCATGATAACCTATCCATTGTGAATGCATCGAGTGGAGTATTAAAAATCCAAATCCCATAATAATCCCAGGAAGAAATCCAATAAGTTGTTTATAATTTTTACGAAAATATTTTTGTGAAAAGGCAAATACTCCCAATGCTGCCAAAGTCATCATTCCACGTAAGCTAATCATAGATAATCCCAATCCTCCAAGTAAAAGATAACCATTGAAGTGCGGACGTTTTAAAATTCCGTATAAACTCAATAAGAAGAAAAAAATTAAGGCTATATCTGGACTGATAATCATAGATTGCGTCAAAAAAACTGGATCAAAAAGTATAAATATCCCAAAATAGATACCTTTTGATGCATCTTTTAGTAGCCATTTGCCAATTTTACTCATATAAATCATACTTCCAAATACAAAAGGTAGTATAGCAAAATGACTGATAAATAGTGATTTGCCAAATATCTTCCACAGTAAAGCATGGTACATTCCCCAAAATGGAGGATGACCACTATCAAATTTATCTGGTAAATAAAAAGTAGAAAAGCCGTGGTTATAAAACCAATGGGCATGTTTAGATGTCAATTGAACTGCATCCCAAAAGAAAAAAAAGTCTTTACTAAACCAAATGATAATTAGTGACAAAACTCCAAAGAGAGTGTATTCTGAAAGTAAGATTTTCTTCACAATTGAAACTTTGGTGGTGAAGTACGGTATTTTATTTTGAACTTGGAATTATTCATCAATATTTTTATAATATAAAAATGAGATCAGTACAAACCAATCTCATTTTTAACCATTCCTGAAAGAACAAGTTTCATTAGAACTCAATGTCTCCACAATATTTGCAAAGACAAATATCGATCACCTGCTCAACTCAACTACAAATGAATCACTTCACCATAAGCAGCCGCTGTTGCTTCCATAATAGCCTCACTCATGGTTGGATGTGGATGAACTGCTTTCAAAATTTCATGTCCAGTAGTTTCCAACTTACGAGCCGTAACAATTTCTGCAATCATTTCAGTCACATTAGCACCAATCATGTGGCAACCCAACAACTCTCCATATTTGGCATCATAAATTATTTTCACAAAACCTTCATTTGCTCCAGCAGCACTGGCTTTCCCAGAAGCAGAAAATGGAAATTTACCGACTTTCAATTCATAACCAGCGTCTTTTGCTGCTTGCTCGGTCATCCCTACGGATGCAATTTCAGGATTGGTATAAGTACATCCAGGAATATTATTATAATCCAAGGGCTCTACTTCCATACCTGCAATATGTTCAACTGTGGTAATTCCTTCGGCAGAAGCAACATGTGCAAGTGCTGCACCTGGTACTATATCTCCAATGGCATAAATACCTTTTACATTCGTTTCTCCATACTGATTGACCTGAATTAAGCCACGGTCAGTTTTTATACCAAGTGTTTCAAGACCTATATTTTCTGTATTAGGGGTTACGCCTGTTGCAGAAAGCACGATATCACAATTAATAATTTCTTCTTTATTATTTTTTCTGTTTTTGATAGACACTTTACAGCCTCTACCTTTTGTATCTACTTTTTCAACGCCAGTATTTCCATAGACTTTGATACCTGCTCCTGTAAATGAACGTTTCAGAGCTCTTGAAATCTCTTTGTCTTCTCTAGGAACAAGACCTTGTTCCATAAATTCAACAATAGAAACTTCTGTGCCCATTGCATTATAAAAATAGGCAAATTCAACTCCGATAGCTCCCGCTCCAATAATAACCATCTTTTTAGGTGGTTTTGCCAATACTAGAGCTTCTCTATATCCGATTACTTTTTTACCATCGATGGGTACATTTGGAAGTGCCTTGGCACGTGCACCTGTTGCGATGATGATATTTTTGGCTTCGATGGTTGTTTTCTTTTTGCCATCAGAAACTTCTACTTTTTTTCCACGAAGCAATTTTCCTGTTCCTTTTACAACGGTTATTTTATTCTTTTTCATTAAAAAAGTAACTCCATTACTCATTTTTTCAGCAACGCCCCGACTTCTTTTAACAATGGCAGAAAAGTCTGGCTTCGCATCTTTTACGGTAATTCCATAATCAGCACTATGATTGATATATTCAAACACTTGAGCACTTTTTAAAAGGGCTTTGGTAGGGATACATCCCCAATTTAGGCAAATACCGCCTAGAGATTCACGCTCAACAATGGCTACATTCATGCCTAGTTGTGATGCACGAATAGCTGCAACATATCCTCCTGGACCACTTCCAATAACTATTAAATCATATTTCATATTTCTATTAATTTTAAATTGCTTATTGATTTTTTAATTTGTTACTATATAATTAACATTTCAAAATACTAATTTACTTTTTTAGACGGCACAAAGATACATTTCCCCAAATTAATAGGAGTAAAAATATTCACTTATTTTAATAATAAGATGCTTTGATTTTTGGTTTAATTCTTCAATCTATTTCTTGATCAGTTATTATTTGTTGGCTATTTTGCTTATAGAAAATTAGTTTTGTGAAATAATACTTTACAGATTATGAAATAAGCTTTTTTTTTATAACTTTGCTAAGAATTTTTTTTCATGTGAAAAGAAAATATATAAAATACCATGCATATCAGAAACAAACATAATGGATTATATGATTTTACTGCTTTAGTGCAATCATATCCAAATTTGGAATCCTTTGTGATTGAGAAGCATGGAAGAAAAACAATCGATTTTTCTAAATCGGAAAGCGTAAAAGCATTAAATACAGCACTATTGTTTCATTTTTATGGAATTTCTTCTTGGGATATTCCTAATCAGTACTTATGTCCACCTATTCCTGGTAGAGCTGATTTTATTCATCATGTGGCGGATATATTAGGCTGTAGCGAAAATGGTTGTGGGGAAAAAGGCATCAAAATTTTAGATATTGGTGTAGGGGCAAATTGTATTTTCCCATTGTTAGGAAATAAAGAATATGGATGGGAATTTGTGGCAACAGAAATTGATTATCCCGCTTTTAAGTCTGCCAAATCTATTGTAAAAAAAAATCATTTGGAACAGGATATCCAATTCAGATTTCAAAAGAATAAAGACACTATTTTTAGAGGTATAATTCAGGAAAGTGATTATTTTGATATGACCATTTGTAATCCTCCTTTTCACGCATCTGAAAAAGAAGCACAAAAAGCTACCAAAAGGAAATGGAAAAATTTGGGGATTAATCATAAGGCATCAGAGCGTAATTTTGGGGGAAAGACCGCAGAATTGTGGTGTGAAGGAGGTGAAAAAGCTTTTATTAAGAAAATGATTTACGAAAGCCAAAATTTTGGAGAACAATGTAAATGGTTTTCAACTCTAGTATCAAAAAAAAGTAATTTACAAAGCATATATCAATATCTCAAAACCGTTAATACAAAAAAAATAAAAACTGTAGAAATGAATCAAGGTCAGAAACAAAGTAGAATTGTTTTTTGGTCATTTT
>CAZOHX010000312.1:0-4338 GCA_964579315.1 uncultured Saprospiraceae bacterium | reverse complement strand
TCCATACATTATTGGTGTAGATATTCAATTTATAGTAGCGAAAATTGGGCGATTGGCACATAAATTTTTAAATGATGATGAATTGAAAAGTTTAAGTCCATCTCAAAGAGTGGAGCATCTACATGTTTATTGGGGTGCAAAAGAAGCATTGTATAAAGCTTATGGTAGAAAACTACTCGATTTTAGACAACATATTGCTGTAGGTCCATTTGAATTAAGTCCGTCAGGAGAAGGCAAAATAAAAGCAGCTATCCATAAAGATAGCTACTCTAAATCTTTTATAGTTCATTACCAAAAATTAGGCAATTATTTTTTAGTGTATTGTATTGAAGATTAAAAATGCTGTCCTTGACGTTCACCATCTTCATATTTCACAATAAAGGCTCCTTTAAATCCATTTTTCCTTGCATAGTCTCTCACATCTTTTGCATCGTCCAAAGAAATAAAATGAGATAATAAAACCCTAGTCAAGCCTTTATCATACAAGTACTCTGTATCTAATTCTCCCAAATTCACAACAGCCTTGAATCGTGAAGATGATGGATCAAATTTCTTGATTGCCATTAACTGTACTTTATAATAGACACCTGAATATTTTTTGGCATTCGTTGAAAATGCCCCTGGCTCATATTTGGTGCTAGAACGAGTAGAATAAACAGCTCCGTCATAATTCAAAGACTGATCCGTAGTGTATTCAACTGCTGCAGGTTGTGTTGTTGATTGTCCCTTTAATTCAGGTTCATATGATTTAATGTAACTTGGCAACTGCTCTGAATTACTTTTTGAATGAGATACAATAGGTGCACTTTGAATGGCTGGCTCATAAGATTTAATTACGCTAGGTAATGCTTCTTTAGTAACAGATGTACTCATACTCGGAGCAGCAGAAATACTTGGTTCGTAAGATTTAATCACACTAGGTAATGCTGATGAAGTTGAAGTTGCTGAAACATCAGATGCGGTCTTCACGGAAGATTCCATTGAAGTTGAAGCTTCATTATAAGTAACCACTTCTTTCTCAACAACTGGAGCAGATAAAATACTTGATTCGTAAGATTTAGTTACACTTGGCATGGTTGATGAAGTCGGAGTTGTTGAAACATGAGATGAAGTCGTCACGGAAGAAACCGATGGTGTTGAGATAATATTCTCGGATTCCTTTGGAGATGAAGATTCATTATAACTAACCACTTCTTTCTCAATAGCTGGAGTAGAAACTTTAGGAGTAACTATTTTACTATTATTACTTTCCGATATTTTTGAATTTTCTGCTGACTGGCTTTCAGAAGATTCTTCTATGGGAAAAGAAGCATCAATACTTGCCGTACTTGCGGTAGGATTCATTTCATCTTGCTCTAAATAAATATTTTTATCTTGATGGATGGCATCTGTTGTGAATGTTGATATTGAAATTTTTGATGATTTATACCCTGGTTTTGAAATAGACAAGATCAATTCTTTATTAGGTAATAATCCCAAATTGAAATTTCCATTTGGAAAATCTTGAGCAGTTAATAAATTCTCATTTCCGCCATTTTTTTCATAAACCGTAACAGAAATATCATCTAAAATAATACTAGAAGCCTTATCATATACATTTCCTGAAAAAGAATAATTAACAGCAGCTGGATAAAAAGCAAAAATATCATCATCCATACTCGCTGAAGCTTTGATTCCATTTCTATTGGATGTAATATACCCAAACTTTCCATCGTCATTTAAAAAATAGTTGGTATCATCTGCCGATGAATTTAACGGAGTCCCTACATTAGCTGCTTTTGACCATTTATATGCCATGCCCTTCGACTTAAAAATATCATAGCCACCGAAAGATGGGTGTCCATTTGAACTAAAATACAACACACCATTAGTATAAAAAGGTGTAATTTCATTTTGAGTAGTATTAATATTAGGCCCTAGGTTGCGAGGTTTAGAAAATGCTGAATAATCACTATCAATAGGTTTTGACACATACCAAAGATCCAATCCCCCTTGTCCATTGGCTCTATTGGAAGAAAAATATAAATATTCTTTTCCATCTTTTATAGTGCTTACTGGATGTGTATTCGTAGTACCCGTTGTATTAATATTTTCACCAAGCTTTTTAGGGTCACTCCAAGTACCCCCTTCATTTTCAATCAAATAAATACTACAATCATTCTGTTCATAACTATTTGTTTGGCAAATATTAAAATAGAATTTCGTTAAATCTGCGGAAAAAGAGCCATTGCAAAAGTTTTTTCCTTGCAATTGATTAAAATTTTGCGGAATAACACTAAACAACCAATTGCCATCTTCTAACTCAGACCTATAAATATTCATAAAATCACCCATTGTAGAAGAAAAGTACAAATTATCCCCTACTTGAAAAGGAGCGAATTCATTTTCTTCAGGAGAGTTAATATTCTCTGAAAGTAATTCTAAATCAAAAGAAGGATTATTTTGATCCAGTGCCAATTCACAGCCTTTAATTTCTGCACTAACAAGATTTTCTTTTTTTACTTTATCTTTTTTATCATAGGATTTGATAAAAGAAGAAAATGCCTGAGTAGCTGCTTCATATTGACCTAAATTCTTTAAAATTTGACCTTTTAGGAGTAATAAATCATCATAATCGTTTTCATCATTAATCTTTGAAAAACAACGTTTTGCAGATGCATAATCTCTAGCGATGGAGTAATTTACAGCTGCTTCATAATATAAATCATCACTATGTTTTTGTTCTGATGCCTTTTCAAAATGAGCGGCAGCATCTAAATAATTATGTGATTTCAACATTTTTTTAGCAAATTTCATATGCTGCCTTCTGCTCATATCTTGAGCTTGAAAAAAGCTTGAAAAAGCCAATAATAAACTGAGTGTGATAAGAATTTTTTTCATAGTTCTAGCTATTATAATATTCAAAGTTATTGATTTTTAAGGACTTTATCAATGATTTTACAATAATACTGATGTTCTAATTTTAGTACTTTTTGTGCAATCATGGAAGGATTATCGGTAGATTCGAGTGAGCATTTGGCTTGAAAAATAATCTGTCCATCATCATATTTTTCATTAACATAATGTATAGTCATACCGCTTTCAGTACATTTTGCGTCATATACGGCTTGATGAACATATTTTCCATACATACCTTTACCACCAAAATCAGGAAGCAAAGCAGGATGAATATTGATAATTTTATTGGGAAAAGCTTGAACAAAAGAAGATGGAATTTTCCATAAAAACCCCGCTAAAACGATTAAATCTAGCTTTTTTGAACGTAAAATGGATAAAACATGGTTGGATTTACTAAATTCAATTTTGTCAAAAACAATGGTGGGAATCTCATAATTTTTAGCAATTTCTAATACACCCGCACTAGGTTGATTGGATGCAATCAAACAAATTTCTACATTATTGACATGTTCAAAATACTGGATAATTTTCAAAGCATTACTACCAGTACCTGATGCGAAAATCGCAATTTTTTTCACAATCTAATCGGTTTACTATCATTTCATCAACAATATAGTTGACAAATTATTTAAGATTAATAAAGTGTTGAGACTCAACTAATCAATTCTTAATTTTGCAAATTTAAACTTTCTAAAAGAATCTGCATACAAAATCACTTCATTTTTAGAAATTTGCGTAAATTTCTTTGGCGAAGTCATCATTCCAATTTCTCTATTCTGAAATAATGGTTGTACATCCACTTTTCCTTCCGAAGAAACAGATGCCATTTCCAACATAGCACCACGACCCCTAAATCTAGAGAAAAAGCCCGTTTCGTTTTCTTGTTTTCCATTAATATCATTGAAAAGAAAAACTAATTTATCTTTCGTAATTACTTTTTTATAAGAGGAGTATCTCCCAAAATCATTGACCGTATGTTGCCATTTGGGAATTCGTGCTGTCCATTCAATTTCTCCATCAGGATTGATATTGACCAAAATTATATCATTGTAATAATAATGTGTCTCATAACGATAGGATGGAGCAGTGTTGAAAGAACTATAATCTTGAACATAATACGTCTGTGTATTATACTGCTCTCCAATCAAAAGAGCACCGCCATCACTTCGAATGATTAAGTCATCCAAATAATAATTGTACAGCTCTGGTTCTTTTCGTTTATCATCGTTTTGGGTTGCTTTTTCAGCACGACGTTTTTTTCTTTTAGAGAAATGTTCAGTTAAAAAATCAAAATCAAATTCTTTAAAATTTTCATTAAAAATAGCTTCTGTTTTAGTATCCACCCGAAAAAAATAAGAACCCTTGACAGAATAAGTACCTTTTTCAGAATAAAAACCAGAACAAATCAAATTGCCGTCTTTCCCAATTTTAAAAGTTAAA
>CAZOHX010000311.1:4083-4339 GCA_964579315.1 uncultured Saprospiraceae bacterium | reverse complement strand
TTTGATCATCTAAATCCACTTCTGAATTGGCGGGAGTAAAGTTTGGATTACCCTTGTCAATGGCAGGAGAATTTGATTTTAAATGGAAGTCATGTTGAGTAGGATTTTCAAATAAAGGATCAGCAAAACTGCTGTGCGAATTGGTATTACTAATTGTTTTAAACTCTGAAAAAGAAGTGTAACTCTGACTCCCCCAATCTCCTTCCAATTGGTTTTCTCCATTGTCTCCAAAAACTAGATTGTAATCCATGGATAG
>CAZOHX010000311.1:0-4073 GCA_964579315.1 uncultured Saprospiraceae bacterium | reverse complement strand
TGTTGCATTAGTGAGTACATTCTGGGGAGTTAATTGAAAAATATTATTTTGTACTACACCATTTTCAAATTGTGTAAAAGATAATTCTCCGTTATATGTATTCCCGACATCATTTTTATAAAAAGTATTATTCAGTACTTTAGAATTCACAACTTTTCCCCCCGTATTTACAAAAGCATATCCACCCAATTGCATTCCTGTATAATAATTGCTATAAAATACATTATTTCGAAAAATCACATCATCAGTAGTTCCTGATTCTTCACAACCAATCTCTCCACCATATCCATTGTGGTGAGAAATATTGTTTTCAACTACAATATGATGACCGCCATCTACATAGATACCCGCAGCGGTATTTCCTGGTGCATTACAATTAAAAATAGTATTGTTTTTTACTACGCCGTATCGAGCATGATCAAATTGAGACATTGGGCTTACATCGTAATTCCCAAGCACATCTATACCAATATTTGTATTATCGTGAACGATATTTTCAGAAATTTCAAAATTTGAAATATTTCCATCTAGAGAGATATTTTCGCTGTATCCTGTTACATTATCAAAAACTTCATTGCCAGAAATGAGAATATTATAAGCAGAATCAGGTGCTGTATCTGCGTAAATAAGCAATGGACTTGCGTTTGTACTTGAGTTAATGGAGTCATTAAGATTTGTTGAAAATGAAATATTACTTATCTTATTATTTTGAATAATCAAATCATGGCAAGAACCCTGAGCCATTATACCTCCACCATCATTAACTGTATTATTTTTAAAATGGATACCTTTTATAGTTAAAAAACTGATATTTTCTAAATAAAGGAGCACACTTCTATTAGAGATGCCTGTACCATCTATTATGGGTGATTCATTATTATAATTTTGAATCACAATTGGGTGTGAATTTGTACCAGATGTATAAAACTCTAGTTTTTCATTATAATTTCCATCCCGAATATTTAAAATATCACCAGCTTGTAGTTGGTCCATTGCAAATTGAATAGTTTTAAATGGCATTCCAATAGTACCAGCATTATTATCATCTCCAGTAGTTGATACAAAATAGCTAGTTGCAAAAGTCAGGTGCATTGTGCATACCAAACATAATAAAAAAAGCAATCGTAATAATTTAAACATAAAAAATAATTTTTGAGAGAAAAAAAATGTTTTGAAGAGGTAATTTATATATCTTACGCTAATATAACGATTTTGATTGCAGCTTACCTAATATTTATTGGTTTTATCTGAAAAATAATTAGTTTTGTAAAATGGAACAAGAGAAATTATTGGAAATTAAAAATTTGTGTACTCAATTTACTACAGAAGATGGTATTGTAAAAGCGGTTGATGATGTGAGTTTTACTATCTATCGTGGTCAAACTATTGGAATTGTTGGAGAATCAGGATCAGGTAAATCCGTAACATCTTTATCTATCATGAGATTAATCCAAGAACCACCAGGAGAAATTGTGAGTGGCTCGATTACCTATTATCCAAAAGGGAAATCACCCATTGAATTATTGAATGTTTCAGAAAAAGAAATGCGTTCCTATCGAGGAAATAATATTGCAATGATATTCCAAGAGCCAATGACATCTTTAAATCCAGTATTTAGATGTGGTTATCAAGTGGATGAAGCCATCATGTTGCATCAAAAATTATCGAGAAAAGACGCTAAGAAAAAAACGATTGCCTTATTTGAAAAAGTCGAATTACCTAATCCAGAAAGAATTTACAAGGCCTATCCACATGAGATTTCTGGAGGGCAAAAACAAAGAGTGATGATTGCCATGGCGATGTCTTGTCAACCAGAAATTTTGATTGCAGATGAGCCAACCACTGCTTTAGATGTGACCGTTCAAAAAACGATTCTTGAATTAATTGAACACTTAAAAAAGGAGATAAATGCTTCCATCTTATTTATCACCCATGATTTAGGTGTAATTGCAGAAATTGCAGACCATGTGATAGTCATGTATAAAGGCAAGATCGTGGAACAAGGTACGGTACAAGAGATTTTTTTAAAACCCCAGCATCCCTATACCAAAGGACTTTTGGCATGCAGACCACCCTTAGATTATCGGCTAAAACGTTTGCCAATTGTTGCAGATTTCATGGAAGAGCATTTTACTGAACAAGGCAATCGTATTATTTCTGAAAAAATAAAAAATCCTGATAGCTTAATCGAAAATTTAAAGGTAAGTCCAAATGAATTGAAACATCGCCATGATAAAATTTATGGTGGTGAAAAAGTTTTGGAAGTCAAACATTTAAATACGTGGTTTCCAACTGAAAAAACACTTTTTGGTAAACCTAAGACTTATCTGAAAGCCGTTCATGACGTGAGTTTTGATGTTTTTAAAGGAGAAACATTGGGATTGGTAGGGGAGTCTGGATGTGGAAAAACAACTTTAGGACGAACCATTGTGAAATTAAATCAAGCAATTTCGGGAGAGATTTTATATCATGGTCAAGATTTGATACCGTTGACGGAAAAGGAGATGCGCCCCTTACGAAAAGATATACAAATCATTTTTCAAGACCCTTTTTCGTCCTTAAATCCACGAATGACAATTGGTAATGCAATTTTGGAACCTATGCAAGTCCACTCAATTTTGGAGACGGATAGTATTCGTCGAGATAAAGTAGTTGAACTACTTGAAACTGTGAGTCTTAGAGCAGATCAATTCAATCGTTACCCACATGAATTTTCAGGTGGACAACGGCAGCGAATCTGTATTGCAAGAGCATTGGCGATGAATCCAAAATTTATTATTTGTGATGAATCTGTTTCTGCCTTGGATGTATCGGTTCAAGCACAGGTTTTGAACTTATTAATGGAGCTACGAGAAAAATTTGAGTTGACTTATATTTTTATTTCTCATGATTTGTCGGTTGTTAAATTCATTTCAGACAGAATAATGGTCATGAATCAAGGAGAGATTGTCGAAATAGGGGATGCGGATGACGTGTATTATCATCCAAAACAAGCATATACACAAAGATTGATTGATGCCATTCCTACGGGAAAGGTTATTTTTGAAAAATAAAAAAATAAATAGATGGCATTTGGAGATACTATAGAAGGAATTGGATTTAGAGTTTTAGATGAAAGAGCAATTCGTGCGAGTGCAGGTATAATGTTCTTATTAGGTCTTGTCGCATTTATAAACGGGTTCATACTAAATAAATATGTCGTAATTCCCTTTATTTCAGGGTTTTTAGCCCTAAATTTTATAATTGGCATTTTTATCAATCCGAATTATGCACCCACGTATTTTATTGCCAAACTGATTGTGAAAAATCAAACCCCGATATATATAGGTGCTATTCAAAAACGATTTGCATGGAGTTTGGGATTGGCATTATCCATTGCAATTTTTGGTTTATCACTACTTCTTTTGACAGATTCCACTATATTTGAAAAAGTATGCGTTTTATGTATAATTTGTTTAGTTCTGTTGTTTTCCGAAGCATCATTCGGAATCTGTGTGGGTTGTAAAATATATAAAGCTTTTCTCAAAATAGGAATTTTAAAAGAGCCTAAAATTAAGCCTAATTGTATGGGAGATTCTTGCGAAGTGTAGCCCACAATTCATCTAAATCTACCGTATGTACATCATCAATACCACGACGAAATTCCATTAAAAAGGCATCTTGCTGTTCCCCTAAATTTTTTGCAACCGAATAGGGGAGTTCGTCTTTGAAAGTCACCATAGCATATTTTGAATAGTAATTTTCAAATTTAGATTCCAATTTTGTTTCTAAATACCTTTTCTTTGCAAAAACAGGATCTGAAACATGATCTCTCATTTCATAAAAGTTATCTTCTGCCAAATCTCCAATAGCGTCAGCATCAATTTTACGTTGATTTTGATAGTTTTTGAATATTTCTTCCCAATTTCCTTTGAATTTGTCCACCATTTCTGCAAGAATTCTACAATCTTCAAAAGAAGCATTCATTCCTTGACCATAAAAAGGAACAACTGCATGTGCAGAGTCTCCAATCAAACAAAAACGACCATTCACTTGCCATGGATAGCATTTTATAGTAGCCAAACTACCCGTTG
>CAZOHX010000310.1:0-4339 GCA_964579315.1 uncultured Saprospiraceae bacterium | reverse complement strand
ACTTTTAAAACAAAAAATATTATTTATTTTTACAAAATACACATAACTAATTGATTTAGAATCAATTAAAATAACATAAAAAGTTTTAAAAAAAACAAAAAAATCAAGAATAATTATTATAAGGGCTGTGAAAATAGCATATAAGATACTAAATAATAGCAGAAAAAGCTTCCAATTTTTCAACAGGAACAGTAGCATTTTTAATGGTAGTCCAAATCACCCCATCTAAAAATTTTAAGGAATTTCGTTTTCCCTTTTTGGCATACCAATTCGGAATCGGATCATTTACCAAATTATCTGCTTCATTAGGACCACAGTTTTCAAACAAATCATAAGAATGTGGATTGGCAAAGCCTGTAATAATCAAATTTGGACGAAAATTCAATTCAAACAAAGGATGTGTCCCCAAGACTTTATATTCTTTTTGAAACCAGCCTTTTTCAAAAGGTTGTGCTTTTTGGGGCAAACCATGAAAAGTATCATACAACTCTCTAAGAAAATCTTGTTGTTTTTGATTCATTTTTAAATTCAAAAATTCCTTGATACGCTTCCCCGCTTTGAGTTCTGCACCCTTAATAAAAGTAAATAAATAATTGGCAGTTTCTTTTTGAGACCATTGATCTTTTTTATGTCGATTGGGCACGAGGGCAGGGAGATGCGTATAGGGATGTGGAAATTTATCCCCTTCATAGTAAATAAAATTATTTTTTATATCCCACTCACGCCCATTGAGTATAAAATCTTTCTTATCTATTTGATAAAAAGGAGTGGTACAAGATTTAAAATCTGCTGGAATCCGATTTTGAACACAATAATATTGAAAGAGATACTCTGCAATCTTACCCTTTGCAATGTTCAAAGCACGCTGTTCTTCATTAGGGATTTTCATGCGATCAATCGTAAAAGGCAAAGACAAAATAGCATAATCCACAGCAGACCGAACTATCCGCTTATAGATATCATCGGCTATTTTAACAATGATGACTTCGTTTTCTCGCATGCCGTAAATATATTAAATTATTTATAAAATATGAAAGAAATAATTAGAAAAAAATAAAAAAAAGGAATTAGCGATTCGTATAAAATATTGATATTC
The DNA here is from genome assembly GCA_964579315.1 of uncultured Saprospiraceae bacterium. Taxonomy (GTDB): domain Bacteria; phylum Bacteroidota; class Bacteroidia; order Chitinophagales; family Saprospiraceae; genus CAMZLN01. The sequence goes on along the minus strand of CAZOHX010000310.1, from coordinate 3,243 downwards.
AGCGTATTACAATCCAGTATAATAAAATTACGAATTCTAAATAATTACGGTATTGCTATTGGACTGTTTTAATAATATCTTTGAGTCCTAATTTTAAACATAATTTCTATGAACCGATTTCTCATTCTACTAATTTTGTTGGTTACTTTCACCTCGTTAAGTGCACAAAATTTTGAAAAAGACTATATATTAGTTAAAAACAAAGGGAAAATTCCAAAAGATATTCTCACATCATCTTCGATAAAGTATAAATCCAAGAAAAAGCATGTTTCCAAACATTCTAAGAACAAAGCCAAAAGAACTTCCGAAAATAGTTTCTATCTTTCAAATAGTTTTGTAATTGATGAATTATTACATAGTGGGAAGGTGAATTTTTCAGATCCTATCACCAAATATGTAGGTCGTGTTGCAGATAAATTATTGGAAAATAACAAATCACTTAGACGGAAACTTAAATTTTATACCATACGCTCTGCCGCGCCTAATGCATTCGCTACAGATAGGGGAATCATATTTGTAACACTTGGATTACTCGCAAAATTAGAAAATGAAGCACAATTAGCATTTATTCTATCTCATGAAATCGGTCATTATACTAAAAAACACAATTTGAAGACTAAAATTAGTTTTGATGAAATAGAGCGAGGGAAAAAGAAGAGATTGAGTTTTAATAGATCATCCAATAGTTATGATGCCTTGTTAAAAAAGAGCAATTATTCCAAAAAATTAGAACTTGAAGCAGATAAATTAGGAATGAAAAGATTTCTAAAAACAAAATGGGATACCAGTGCGATGAAAGGAGCCTTTGATGTTTTAGAATATGCACATATTCCATTTTCAGATATAGAAGTAAAAGAAGATTTTTTAAACACAGAAAATTTGACGCTACCCGAGAAATACTTTTTAAAAGAAGTAGCTGATATTGAACCCTTGTCGGATAACGGAGATTATGAATTTGACGAAGAAGACGAAAATGAAAATGAAAATAAAAAGACAGAGAAATACAGTACCCATCCAGGTATGGAAGAAAGACGAAAAAATGCAATCAAAGCACTAAAGAAATCAAATTCTAAAGGCAATAAAAAATTTATAGTTTCTGAAAAGGATTTTAAAATCGCTCAAAAAAGAGCCCAATTTGAAATATGTAATGTGTTGATCCAAAATAGAAGTTATCCCGCAGCCATTTATCATAGTTATGCATTACAACAGGAGTTTCCTGACAATCAATATCTAAAACGAATCAACGTATATGCCCTATATGCCATTGCTCAATATTTAAATTTAGAAAGAGATATTCTCCCGTCTGAAAATGATATTCAGGGCAGTATGCAGCAAGTATATCATGTTTTTGAGAAATTATCCGCAAGAGATATTAATTTGATTGCTGCAAGGCATATTTGGGATTATCAAAAAGAACATCCTAAAGATAAAGCGATGGAATTGATGTTGCATGATGAGGTAGAAGATTTAGTAATTTACCAATTGGATAATCCTAAAACATTTTTTAGTTCTTCTAAAATGAAGAGTAAAAAGACAAAATATTTTGCTCGACAAGCATTTAAAGGCATCATTTCCGATAAAATTTTCAAAAAAATGCTTCGAGATGGAAAGAAGTACAAAAAGAAATTTGAAGAAAACAAATTGCATCCCAAAAAACATGAATTCTATGCCCTTGGTGAGAAAAAAATAGTTTATCTTAATCCAAAAGATATTTTTCTAAATAAAGATGGTGTAGATTATTTAGCTTCTGAAAAGAAACAAAAAGGATTTAAACAAATCATCAAAAATACATCTCAAAAAGTCGGATTAAAAACTACAATTTTAGATTCTCATAAGCTATCCAGAAAGGCAGGAATAGAACAATTTAATGATATTCTTCTTTTAAAAAGATGGTCAGATGAAGCCTTGCTACATAATATGTATATGATTAATAGCAATTATAACGAAGTACAGCCTTTAATTAAAAAATACAAATCCAAAAATATCGTCATTGGCGGAAACATCACATTAAAAGAAAAACCAAAATACCTTAGAGCCATTTTAAATTGGAGACTAATTCCCCCATTTACACCACTCACAGTACCCCGTTTTATGAATAAATATTATGGCTTGGTTTATACTATTGTTTTAGATTTGGAAACCAATGAAATAAAAATGAGAGAAGTCAATGAATATTATCAAAAAGATAAACCCGATATCGTGGGGATGAATCTTTATTGGGCATTGAAACAGATCAGAATTAAAAAGAAAAAATAATCCATCTCAATATCTTTTACAAAAAAATACAGACATGAAATTCATAAAATATACATTCATTCTCCTTACATTTTTGTTTATTCAAAATCTCAATGCACAAGTTCCTGGATATTATGGAAAACGCTTTGATATTCAATACCAACCGTCTTTGGGTTCACTTATCCTAGGAGATTGGATTGAAAAAGGAGCATATGACAATTATAGATATGATGCACTTCAAAAAGAAAAAGCATTGTTATTTAATTTAGAACATAATTTAGCATTCAACTATATTATTAAAAAACGACATTCCATTGGATTGATTGTCTCCAAATATCGAACAGGGATAGCCTATACCTATTCCAACGACAGTATATACGTTAGAGCAAGTCAAAACATAAAAGGTACAATGTATCTACTTCAATACAAGAGATTTAAGAGAAGTATTGCACCCTTAGGTAGGTATGGAGGTTGGATATTGGGTATGAATAGAATGAATTATGAAATCAAAGATCGTGAAGAACAATTAATCACTTCAAATAAAGTTACATTCTTAGTTTTTGGCTACCAATCTGGGCGACAATATTTTATTAAAAATGGATTGTTTATTAATTTAGGTTACACCGTACTTTTGCAATCGGCCATTTCTACAAATGATGATTTTCAAAATAATATTGAATTAAATACCCGAAATTTACTTTTTAACGTGTTAAGAGTTCATGTTGGTGTTGGTTATATGTTGTTTTGAAGGGTTATTTAATCTCCATTTTAGACATTTCGTGCCCAAATCAAAAAATGTCTGAATCAGGATTTTCAGGATAATCAGGATTTTCAGAATTTTGATTTTACTTTTTTAACTGATAATATTTTAACTTTATAACTAATAACTTGTAACTAATAACTTTATAACTTTATAACTTTATAACTTTATAACTGATAAAAAATCAAAAAAAATCAAATCATCTTCTCCGGTCGAACCCAAGCATCAAATTCTTCTTCCGTCAAATA
>CAZOHX010000309.1:1331-4340 GCA_964579315.1 uncultured Saprospiraceae bacterium | reverse complement strand
TCTTTGCCACTGGTAATGAAAATAAAATCAAGGAAGTAAAATTTGCTTTAGATGGAATCCTTAAAATCAATGGTTTAAAAGATATTGGCTGTACCACAGATTTACCTGAAACTTCAGACACTTTTGAAGGAAATGCTCTCCAAAAAGCACAATATGTTGTCGATCAATTCCATGTAGATTGTTTCTCGGAAGATACAGGACTAGAAGTAGAAGCATTGAATATGGAACCAGGCATTTACACCGCCAGATATGCTGGTCCAGATAGAGATAAAGATGCCAATATGGATTTAATACTTCACAATTTGAACGGAAAACCCAATCGAAAAGCCCGTTTCCGAACAGCCATTGCACTTATTATCAATAGAAAATCATATATTTTTGAAGGTATTTGCAATGGAAAAATTGCTCATCAAAGAATGGGAAATGAAGGATTTGGATACGATCCTATCTTCATTCCTGATGGATTTGACCGCTCCTTTGCCCAAATGACCAAGGCCGAAAAAAATAAAATCAGTCATAGGGGAAAAGCAATTCGTAAATTAATTGATTTTTTAAAAAATATGGATGAAAATTCAACCAGCAAAACTTAAAGATTTAGACGAAATACATCAATTATTCCAATTCATTACCCAATGGTTACAAAATCAAGGTAATTTTCAATGGAATTTAGATTATCCATCCAAAAAAGTAGTAGAACAAGATATAAAAAATAATGCCTTGTTTGTAAATGTCCAAAACGATGAGATAGTGGCTTGTATCACTATTGATACTTTCCAACCCAAAAATTACGCACAAATTCCGTGGAGTATTTCAGGAAAACCCATCTGTATTCATAGGCTTGCCGTTCTCCCCAAATTTCAAGGACAAAATATCGGTTATAAAATGTGTCTATTTGCGGAACAACTGGCTCTAGAAAAAGGATTTGATGTCATCCGATTGGACTCCTATGCTCAAAACCATGCTGCTCATCATCTTTATCAAGAAAAACTCGGCTATCACTTACTCAAAGACCACCCCATTAATGTAAATGGAACGGCATTTTGTCAATGTTTTGAAAAAGAAATTTGTCCTGAAAATGATTCATTTTGAAAAAAAGTTGTAAATTCATATTTGAACGCAAAACTCACAATCACTATGAGAAAAATTTCATTTTTTTTATTCTTTTCTATTATTTCCAATCTATTATTTAGCCAAACAGATCTTTTAAAAGGGAAAATCACCAATTCCGACAACGAAGCTCTGATTGGTGCGACCATCTCAATTGGAAATACTGGTACCACATCTGATATAAATGGTCATTTTGAATTACAAGTGCCATTGGGAAAACAAGAAATTGAATGTTCTTATATCGGTTATAAAACCAAAATGATAGAAGTAAATATACCCACAGAATCATTAAATATCGTTTTAGAGACCGATGTTTCTGTATTACAAACCGCAACTTTGACCGCTGGGAAATATGAAAAACCCTTGAGTGAGGTCACCGTTTCACTAGATATTCTTAAACCCGACTTTATTGAACAAAATAATGCAACTTCGGTAGATGATATTCTCATTAAAGTACCTGGTGTGGATATTATCGATGGACAAGCCAATATCCGTGGTGGATCGGGATTTTCTTATGGTGCAGGCAGTAGAGTTTTGCTATTAATTGATGACATTCCCGCTTTACAAGCTGATGCAGGATTTCCAAATTGGAATGATGTTCCCCTAGAAAATACGGGACAATTAGAGATTGTAAAAGGGGCAGCGTCTGCTCTTTATGGGTCATCCGCTATGAATGGAATCATCAATTTACGTACCGCTTACCCCACATCCAAACCAGAAACAAAGATTTCTACTTTTTATACCATTTTCGACAAGCCCAAGATCAAGGAAAATGCTTGGTGGGATACGACTCCTTTTGAAACAGGATTTAATTTCAATCACAAACGAAAGATTAAGAAATTGGACCTGATTGTGGGTACTTATCTACTCAATAAAAAGAGTTTTAATAAAGATGTAGTGACTCGATATGGTCGAGTTTACACCAATTTGCGGTATCGCATCACCGATAAATTAAGTATAGGGGTCAATGCAAATTTCAACAAAGGATTTAACAAATATTTTTTCTTTTGGGCGGGCTTAGATTCGTTGCAATATATTGGAAATAAAAAATCTTACAACGAAGGGCATTATACTCGATACTATGTGGATCCATTTATCACTTATTTTGACAAACACAAAAATCGACATAAATTATTGAGCCGCTTTACTTCTACAGAAAACATTTCCATAGATGAGGATAAGTCCAATCAAGCCAAATTATACTACCTAGAATATCAATTTCAACGAAAATTTGAATCCAATTGGGTGGCGACGGCAGGTTTGGTGCATATTGGTTCGAAAGTAAGTGCAGACTTATATAGTAAAAGCGATTTTAAGTCAAGAAACTATGCCATTTACAGTCAAGTAGAAAAAAAGTGGTTTGATAAATTGAATATTTCTATTGGAGCACGTTATGAAATCAACACCCTATATCGACCTGAAATAATTGCCCAAGACACCCTAATTGGGGGAAAAGAATCTGGAGCAAAACCCGTTTTCAGGATAGGAGCCAATTATCAAATATTTGATTTTACGTATCTGAGAGCATCTTGGGGACAAGGCTACCGTTACCCTACTATTGCTGAAAAATTCATATCAACATCAGCTGGTGGTATCCCAATAGTACCTAATCCAAGTTTGACATCAGAAACAGGAATTTCAGCAGAAATTGGCGTAAAACAAGGTGTTAAACTTGGAAATTGGAATGGATTCGTTGATATTTCAGGTTTTTTAATGGATTATGACAATATGATGGAATTTGTACTCAATACAAAAAGCTTTGGATTTCAATCTCAAAACGTAGGTGGCGTACAAATTAAAGGGATAGAAACTACCCTTGCAGGACAAGGCAGTTTATGGGGATTACCATTAGATTTACTAATTGGATACACCTATCTAGACCCTAAATACAAAGAGTATGAT
>CAZOHX010000309.1:0-1321 GCA_964579315.1 uncultured Saprospiraceae bacterium | reverse complement strand
CAAAATAGAAACAGGTAAATCAGAAAATCAAGCCCAAGCCAACGCCCTTTTTTCCACAGCGGATCACAACATTTTAAAATATAGATTTCAACATACACTCAAAATCAATTTACAATCAAATTTCGAGCATTTCAATATAGGTTTTTCGGCATCACATTATAGTTATATGGAAGCGGTTGATGCGATTTTCAATGCCTTTATTCCTGGATTCAAGGAATATGATGCCACTCATAAAAATCCTATCAATGTAGTCGATTTTAGAATGGGCTATCATTTCCCAAAAAATATTGATGCTAATCTGATTATCAAAAACATCTTTAATGAAGCCTATATTTTCAGACCAGGACTCATGGAAGATCCTAGAAATTTTGTTTTTAAGGTTGGATTTGGATTTTAGGGAATAATCCGTCAATATTATTGCATTTTCAATAAAAAACAACTAACTTGTATTAAATACTTTTTCATGTTTTATATTCAAAAATTTATCCTTTTGCTTTCATTTTTTACTATTTCTGTTGAGATTTCAGGGCAAACTCAACATGATATCATTATTGGTAAAGTAGATTATGAAAAATTTGGTTCTTCCGTTTCCTTTTCTGAACATGGCGATATTTTAGCCGTCGGAGCTCCACATAATAGTGATATAGCAGAATCGACTGGTCAAGTCCGTATCTTTGAATTTATTTCAGGAGAATGGGTTCAAAAAGGGGATGCTATCAATGGTCAGAAAAAAAATGAAACTTTTGGAAAAAAAATATCCTTATCTTCTGATGGTATGTTCATTGCCATAGAAGGGGCAACAGAAAAAGCTCCAAATGGAAAAAACCTGATTCGTATTTATCATTGGGATAAAAATCAATGGATCCAAGTAGGTAATACTTTATTTGGAGATGAAGTACTTTATTGGTATGAACCACTTTCTCTATCATCAAATGGAAGATACCTAATTATTGGATCTCCCTTAAATGACAAAAATGGAAAAGATGCGGGCCAGGTCACGGTGTACAAACAAACAAATGAAGGATGGGAAGTTGTTGGCTCACCTATTCTAGGAGAAAACTCAGAAAGCGAGCTAGGTAGTTCTGTTTCTATTTCAGATGATGGACAAAGAATTGCTGTTGCTCCAAGAAACAACTCAGGAACAACTATTTCAAATAAAATACGCATATACGAAAACATATCCGATGAATGGGTTCAAATAGGAGAAGACATTAAAGGAGGTACATTTACAAACGTATCATTATCCGCAGATGGCTTAACAATCGCTGTTGGATATACCTTAAGTGATACAATCGAAACAAGTACCAAAGTACGTGTTTTC
>CAZOHX010000308.1:0-4344 GCA_964579315.1 uncultured Saprospiraceae bacterium | reverse complement strand
GAATTATTTCTACTATTTGATTTTACTATCTCTAGTAGTCTGGGGATTGGAAATAATGTTTCCTTGGAGAAAAAAGCAATCTATTTTTCGCAAAGACTTTTGGTTGGATGCTTTTTACATGTTTTTCAATTTTTATATTTTTAAATTGGTAATATTTATAGCCTTATCAAATGTGACCGCATCTTTTTTTGAAGGATTAGGAATAAAAAGTATTCAAATTTTTGATGCATCATCTTGGTCTCCTTGGCTACAATTTATTGTTTTCTTTTTAGCGTTGGATTTTATTCAATGGTTTACACATGTCCTGCTTCATAAATTTGATTTTTTATGGCAATTTCATAAAGTGCATCATTCTGTGGAAGAGATGGGGTTTGCGGCACACCTTAGATATCATTGGATGGAAAATGTTTTTTATACCCCTATGAAATATCTTATGGTGATACTCATTGGAAATTTCAATCCAGAACACGCATATATCATATATTATTTATCTATTGCGATTGGTCACTTAAATCATGCCAATATCCATTTAACCTACGGACCATTAAAGTATATCTTGAATAATCCAGCAATGCATATTTGGCATCATGCCTATACTTTGCCTGCGGATAGGCGAAAAGGAGTCAATTTTGGAATTTCATTAAGTCTTTGGGATTATCTTTTTGGTACAGCTTATATTCCCAAAGATGGACGAGATATACGTATTGGTTTTGAAGGGATTGAGTCATTTCCAAAAGATTTTGTACATCAAAACTTATTTGGATTTGGAAAAAGTGAGTAAAAAGTCACTTTTATCTATAATATTTTTAATTTATATGTAAAAATACCATATGTTGGGTATTTATTATGGAATTATTTAATGTATCTTTGCATTGTAATTATTGTAAGAACATATAATTTTTAAACATACAGTAGTTCGATGAACATACATATCAATACCATAATGCCGATTACACTTTTTTATTTTAGGCAAAATTGATGTGTATTTTTAAAATGAAATTATTTACACTGAAACACTGAAGAACTATTCTTCAATTACACAGTTTCTCAATATTATATAAAATGAAAGACGCTCAATCTCTACAATATTAACCGAATGTGATTTACAAATAACTTATAATCTTTTGAGAACCAGTCATATCCTATAACTCCAAGTAAGCGTCTTTCTTTTTTCTTTTCATTAATTTCCATGTTTTTAATCTTTTTATTTGGAGAAATTAATAATTTATAGTTAGATTCACTTTTTAACCAGAATTTTTGAATTTAAATTATTGATATGAAAAAGAAGATTTTATTAGGATTATTAATCCTGTTTGTAATAATACAGTTTTTTAGAATTGATAAAACCAACCCACCTGTAGAAGTTGGACAAGATATAATGTCAATCAGCAACCCAAATTCAGATGTAAGTAGCATTTTAAAAAAAGCATGTTACGATTGTCATTCAAATGAAACTAAATATCCTTGGTATTCTAATGTAGCTCCTATCTCATGGTTATTGAAAAGCCATATTGACGAAGCTCGGTCAGAGTTGAATTTTTCAACATGGGGTAAATACTCACTAAAAAAGCAACAGCATAAATTATCAGAAGCTTATGAAGAAGTGGAAGAAGATGAGATGCCTTTGTATGGATATGTCAAAATGCATAGCGAAGCAAATCTTTCGGAAACTGAAAAGACACAATTGCTAAACTGGTTTAAGGCAACAGCTGGAGATGGATTTGAAGAAGAGCATGATCATTCTGAATCAGAGCATTAAATGTAATGGGAATGGACTGTATGGCCTTGAGTTTTTAACGGATTAAAATCTGTTATTCTTTAAATTTAACTGGTTTATTAAACTAAGCAGTTGGACACATTTTGTAACACAGCCATATCAAGAAATGAAAAAGTTTTTTCCCTAAAGCAACCATAATCATTTCCAAAGCGTATGGAGTATTAAGGGATTTAATTCATCAGTAAAACAATAATTTATATATGGAGAGAGTTCCTTAGCTTAATAATGGTACCAAGATAGTGTACCATTTTTTTTATCCATTTACATCCATAGTAGGATTATAATATGAAAAAAGTTTTTATTTCTTTAATTTTAATGAGCACAGTGGTATTGTTCTCGACTGTTGATTTTGATATTGAGAAATCAGCTGATTGGAATGCAGATAGTGATTTGTATGAGGTATTACATGCATTTGGTGAGCCCAAGCCATTGCACAAACGTAAATTTTCTGATGAGCAAGTACGAATGGGCAAAGAGATAGTATATGATGGTCGTGCACGTCAATCCAATGGTAAACTATCAAAAAGAGTAAGTAAATATTACGAATGTACGACTTGTCATAATCAAGTGCAAGAAGATCCCGATTTGAGATTTAGCAATCCAGATACTCGATTGCCATACATTAAAAAGAAAGGGATTTCGTTTTTACAAGGAACGACGTTTAAAGGTATTGTGAATCGAGAATCTTGGTATAATGATGATTATGTCCGAAAATATGGTCCAGAAGCCGTTGGAAAAGCAAATCACAATTTGAGAGAAGCGATACAATTATGTGCCATAGAATGTTCGCAAGGAAGACCGATGAAAGATTGGGAGTTGGATGCAGTGACTGCCTATTACTGGTCTATTGATTTTAAATTAAAAGACTTAAATTTATCAGAATCTGATTATCAAAAGTTAAATGCGTTTGATAAAACAGGTAATAATAAAGAAGCTATCACTTGGTTGAAAAGTTTTTATTTACAAAAATCACCAGCGCATTTTTTTGATGCACCTCCGAGTAAGTGGGATGGTTATAAAGGATTTAAGGGAGATATCAATCGTGGAAAAGATATTTATGAGTTGAGTTGTTTGCATTGTCATCATCCAGATGGAGTATCTTATTATGTATTAGAAGATGACTTATTAAGTTTTAAAGATTTAAGAAGAACCTTGTTTAAAAACTCGCATTTTTCACTTTATCAAATCATTCCCTATGGAACTTATGCGATACCAGGACATCGTCCATATATGCCACATTATCCAATAGAGAGAATGAGCAAACAACAAGTGGAAGATTTAAGAGCATATGTAGAATATAGAACAAATAATAAATTATAATATCATGAGAAAAATAATTTTTGCTTTATTATCCATTGGTTTACTTGTAGTGAGCTGTACAACAGACCCTTATGGAACAGCTCCAGTTATTACGGATCCAACAGATGTGAATGCCTGTGCAGAAGGAGTGATTTCTTTCCAGTATGAAATACTACCACTAGTGACATCTAGTTGTGCCAAATCAAGATGTCATGACCCTATTAGACACAAAGAAGGCTTGATTTTAAATAGTTATGATGGAATTATGAGAATAGTTCGGCCAGGAAAATCCAATAAAAGTAAACTTTATACAACGTTAACTGGTTTTGGAGAAAATTTGATGCCACCCTATCCAAATAAATTATCCAATGATCAAATAGATTTAATTGGAAGATGGATTGATCAAGGTGCAAAAGAAACGATGTGCAATATCGGTTGTGACCCAAAGAGTTTTACTTTTTCAAAGGATATTTTTCCATTAATTAAAAATTCTTGTACGGGTTGTCATAATGATCAATTGGCAAGCGGGGGTATAAATTTGAAAGATTATACTGAAATTAAAAAAGTGGTAGATGCAGGAAGATTATTGGGAACTGCAAGACAGGACGATGGGTATTCTCCAATGCCGCCAGGACAAAAACTTTCAGATTGTAATATCATTCAAATAAGAAAATGGATTGAGGCGGGAGCTGTAAATAATTAATAATTGGGATTGCTTAAAATAAAAAAGATGAAAGTAAAACTGTTTTTATATATTACCTTATTATTGTCTATGGCATCAAGTTGCTATTATGACAGTGAGCAAGCATTATATCAATATGTAGGCACAGAATGTGATACCAGCAATGTGACATTTAGTTTGGATATTGCTCCACTAGTATTGAAATCTTGTGCAAGTGCAGGATGTCATGATGCTACGACTGCTGCGAGCTCTATTATTCTTGAAAATTATACTCAAATAAAGCGATCAGTGGATAGCAATCGCTTTTATGGTTCTATTTCACATAATCCTAAGTATAAGCCAATGCCCTTGGGTGGGCAATTTTTGCCACAATGTGATATTGACAAAATCAAGGTTTGGATTGATGGTGGTGCTTTGGATAATTAGAAAAGTTGAGAAGCTTAGGATATTTTGCCTATGCAAAATCTAGTTGAACGGTTGAGTTGGATTTTATTAATAATTAGAATTTAATTTATGAATAAGGTACAAGTCAGCATATCAACTCACCTTCTCAACTAGATTGTCGAAAAGACAATCGACTCGCCTT
>CAZOHX010000307.1:0-4348 GCA_964579315.1 uncultured Saprospiraceae bacterium | reverse complement strand
TTTATTTTTAAAGGAGGTACTTGCTTACGCAAAAACTATTACTCTAACTACCGTTTTTCAGAAGATTTAGATTTTACACTTTTAGATGATTCTATTGTCTGTGATGCAAAAGAAATAAGAAAATGGATAAATCAAGCACAGAATTCCAGTGGTGCAAGACTGCATCTGCATAATATCAAGCAGCAGCAATCTGATAATATTCCGCAAGGATATGAAATAAAAATAAAATTTTGGGGTGCGAATCACAAAACAAACCAAAAACCACCACCTAGTGCACAATGGCATGATACTATAAAATTGGATATTACTTTTACAGAGAAATTGTTGGATAAACCCAATAAGCTATCCATCCATCATCCATATTCTGATAAGGAAATTATCACACAATTAATCCCAACCTACTCAATAGTTGAAATATTGTCTGAAAAGCTAAGATCTTTAATTCAAAGAAATAGACCAAGGGACATCTATGATATTTGGTTTCTTTCTAATAATAATGACGCACTTGATCACTGTAAAATATTAGAAATGCTCATTCAAAAAGCAGAAGACAAAAACATCGCATTTTCTAGCAGTAGCGACTTTGTAAATGATACAAAAAGACTCATTAACAATAAGGAGTGGCAAAGTAGTTTAGGGCATCACTTACCGCAAAAGCTACTTCCACCCGCAGATGATGCCTATGCTGTCGTTACTAAATTTGTTAACCAAGTACTAAAATCAAAAAAATGAAACTGATATCAATAGATTTAAAAGCTGAATTCGGTGTATTAAAAAAGCCAGATACTAACACGCCTATTTATTTGACATTCAACATGTTGCATAAGCCTGCTTTATTGGGTATATTGGGGGCGATTTTAGGGCTTAAAGGCTTCCAAAAAAAAGGAGAGCTTCCTGAATATTATCAACTACTTAAAGATATTAAAGTCGGACTAAAACCATTAAATGCAGAAAATGGTAATTTTCAAAAGACCATCATCAAATACAATAATACCACGGGGATGGCAAGCAAAGAAACTGGTGGCAATCTTATCATATCAGAGCAAACGCTCATTTCTCCTGCTTTTACTTGTTATTTTTTACTTGACCCTACAGAGAAACTACAGCAGCAGCTCGATGATTCTTTGAAAAATGGGTATGCAGAATTTGTCCCTTACTTAGGAAAAAATGAGTGTGCCATTTGGTGGGATAATTATCTAATTCATGAGTACCAAAAATTTGTGCCCAACGGTTCATTTAAAATCAACTCATTGTTTATCAAAGAATTATCTACAAAAGAACATAAAGATATACAACCATTCTCTCCTTTCGTAGAAATGGAAAGTGGCAATAGTTTTAGTTTCTTCGAAAGATTACCTATAAAATATGATGAACAGTTGTTCCAATATGAATATGCTCAATTCGCTTTCTCAGATTGGAGTTTTGTTGAATCGTATAAAACAGAAAACAGCCTTTTAAAAACCCAAAATAATGAAATTATACAAGTCTTTTAAACAATTATTACAAGAGCATGAGTTTACTGTAGAAAATAATTTAAAAGATTATGAAAAGTATTTTGCTCATACCAAAGCAGATACAAAGTTAGAAAATTATGAAAAACTTCATGAACATGTCGAACTTGTACGTGATGTAGCGTTAGATTTGGTAGATGTTCACTCTTTAGAACCAATTATTGAAAACCTTATAAACGCTATTAACTTCGGGAGTACATCTATAGGTAATTTCATAAAACTTCTTTTTATAGATAGTATTATTTTTCATGATTTTGGAAAAATCAATGTCAACTTTCAGTTTGAGAAAATGGGCAGCCCATATTTCAAGTTTGACAATTCTATCAAAGTTGGGACAGGTCACTCCTTTCTTAGTGCTTACATTTTTTTAAACTACCAGCTTGACCAAATATATATTAAAAAAGCCTTGCCTGATTTAAGAAATCAAAATATCGTAGCTATCTTTGTTTTTCTTTTCACCATCCCCATTCTAAAGCACCATAGTAGCTTTATTTCAAAGGATTGTGACTTTGAAAAAGAAAAAATTGCTTCAATTCACCAATTTTTGAAGCTATATGGATTAGACATTTCTTTTGACTTTTCAAATAATATCATCACTAATGAAGAAAAGATTTGGGAATATTTTAATTCTGCAATTAAGGATAAACAATTTGATTATTTTGCCCTATTCGCCTTATTAAAACTCAATTGGTCATTGCTTACCGCAGCGGATTATTATGCGACTAGCGAATACATGAATGGGTTGAAAATTACAAATTTCGGACTAATTGATGACACCTTACGGGAAAATATCTCCACAAATATTAAAACTCAAAAAAGTTATAATTCCGACCTTTACAAATACAGAGATACGTATCAAAACACGAATCTAAAATCTCTACAAGTCGCTAATAATCAAAATCTTAATCTTGTCAGACAAAAGCTAGGTGCACATGTTATTGATGGACTAAACAGACATCCAAAAGAACGATTGTTCTACATCGAAGCTCCAACGGGTGGCGGAAAAACCAACCTTTCTATGATTGCGATGAGCCAATTACTTCAACAGCATAAGGACATCAATAAAGTTTTTTATGTCTTCCCTTTTACTACGCTTATCACACAGACTTATCAGTCTATAAAAGAGACGCTTGGGCTAGATGAGCAATATATCACTCAATTGCACTCAAAAGCAGGATTTAAGGAAAAGGGAAACAATTCGGATGGCAATTATGGTAAAAATCTAAAAAATTTTATCACTAATGTTTTTGTGAATTATCCAATTACTTTATTAACTCATATTCGTTTTTTTGATATTCTGAAAGCCAATGACAAAAGCTCTAACTATCTTTTACATCGACTTGCTAATTCTATTGTTGTTATTGATGAGATACAAGCATACAATCCAAAGCATTGGGACAAAATAAAATATTTTATTTCCAAGTATGCCCAATATTTTAATATTCATTTTATCATTATGTCGGCCACTCTACCTAAAATTGGAAGTATTGATATTGGTTTAAGCACAATCTCTTTTCAACATCTCATTCCCAATGCACAAAAGGACTATATCCAAAATCCAAATTTTAAGAATAGAGTGAGTATTGAAACCGTGTTATTGGATCAAAAGAACATATCTATTCAAGAACTTGCGAAATTTGTCTTCGATAAATCTGAAGCGTATGCTAAAGAAAGAAACGACCATTTAAATGGTAGTGTAAAAACAATTATTGAGTTTATTTTTAAAAAAAGTGCAACAGAGTTTTTTAATACTATACAGCAGAAAGGTCTATTTGAAGATTACCAGATATTTGTGCTTTCAGGGACCATCTTGGAACCTAGGCGGAAAGAAATTATTGCTTTTTTAAAAGACGAAGAAAACAATAATCAAAAAGTTTTGCTTATCACAACGCAAGTAGTAGAAGCAGGTGTAGATATTGACATGGACATTGGATTTAAGAATAAATCACTTCTCGACAGCGATGAACAACTCGCTGGTCGTATCAATAGAAATGTAAACAAAAAAGGAGCGAAACTTTGGATTTTTGACCATAATGAACCTAAAATCATTTATGGAAAAGACCCTAGATTTGAAGTCGCTATGCAAATGTCACCTACGGAGCGGAAAGCAATTTTAGAAAAGAAGCAATTTGATGCTCTTTATAATAGGGTCTTCTCGGAAATCGAAAAAAATAATACTCTTGTCTATAAAGAAAATTTTTCCACATACATAAGTATGTTTCAATCTATTGATTTTCAGGGGATTAATCAATGTTTTAGGCTTATTGAAAGCGATAATATTTCAATTTTCGTCCCAGTCAATGTTCCTATAAAGTATTATAAGGATGAGTATCTTTTTTCAAAACATGAAATTGATTTTTTGCGAAAGCATAAATGTTTAAACCCAAAAGATGAATTAAAAGTTAGTGGCGAAAGAATCTGGAATTTATTCATTGACCTATCCCTAAATAAAAATATGGGATTCATTCAAAAAAGTATTGAATTGAAAAAGTTAAATGGAATCATGGGTAAATTTATTTTTTCCATCTTCGCCCCGAGCCTAGAAAACCTAAAACCTTATCTTGAGCAAAATGACAATTTTGACGACTATCAAATACTCGGCTTTTACAAATTAAATGAATCTGATATTTGTAATTCCCCTGATTGTACTGAAAAGGTTTATAGCTATATCTCTGGTCTAAATAATCAATTAATGCAAGCAAGTTTTGAATTCTTTTGATTTATGCCACTTCCTAAAATTTAAACCAATAACCAAAAATAAATTATACCACCCAAAAACAATAAAAATGAAAAAATACATCAACCAATTAATCAGCGACATTAACCGAACAATACGA
>CAZOHX010000306.1:0-4350 GCA_964579315.1 uncultured Saprospiraceae bacterium | reverse complement strand
ATATGTATGCCTTTTGAATCTTGTTCACCCCCACATCAAACCACAACCCCAAATACCACACCCATCAATTCCATACCAAGCAAAGGACTATTCCGAGATTTAGACGCAAAATCAGCAGCAGTGACGGTCCAACTTCTTGTTGGATCAAACAGCGTAAGATTTGCCACAGCTCCCACTTCAATTTTAGGCATCGGTAAACCAAAAAGTGTACGTGGTTTATAAGACAATATATCTATCAATTGACCAAGGGAAATGGTCTTCTGAAGGGTAGTATTTGCCAATGCAAAACATGTTTCTAGTCCTATTGCACCAAATTTGGCATAAGAAAATTCCAACTTTTTAAACTCTTCTTCAATAGGTACATGATTGGATGTGATGATATCTAATGCTCCTGATGAAATTGCCTTTCGAAGTGCTTTCCTATCTAATCTGGATCTTAACGGTGGCATAACTTTATACATGGAATCAAAATTTTCGAGTTCCTTATCTGTAAATGCCAAATTCATTACACTTGTAGATGCAGTGACTTTTAAACTATCTTTTTTCGCCTTTCTGATGAGTTTTATTCCTTTTTCAGTGGAAATATTTGATATATGTAGGCGTGATTCTGAATATTTTAATAGATTTAGGTCTCTTTCAATCATGATTATTTCTGCAATTTCGGAAATTCCAGATACTCCCATTATGGTACTTGTCGCTCCTTCGTGCATCATACCACGCTTGGATAGGGTATAATCCATCGGAGTATTCATCACCAATCCACCAAATGCCTTCACATATTCTAGGCTACGCAACATTACGGCTGCACTTTGGATGCTTTTGTCTCCATCAGAAAAGGCAATGGCCCCATTTTGATGCATATCGTACATTTCGGTGATTTCTGTGCCTTTTGCATCCTTGGATAAGGCTCCTATTGCAAATATCTCTACTGGATTATTTTTTGAAAACGATTTGAGAAATTGAACGGATGTTTTGTCTTGAATGACGGGATGGGTGTTTGGATAAGCAGCAATAGCAGTATATCCGCCCTTGATAGCGGCTTTGGTAATGGATTTTAAATCTTCTCGATGTTCATAGCCTGGTTCCCCAATTTGTACACCTATATCCATCCATCCTATTGAAACATGAGCACCTTTTTCTTGAAAGACTTCTACACCATTTGGATTTCGAATATTCGTTCCAATTTTTTTTATGATTCCATTTTCAATTAGGATATCGAGCACTTTATTGTTATCTGAATGCCCTTCATCAACTATTCGAACCTTTTTTAGAAGTATGTTTTTTTTCATGTTTTTCTATAGATAGCAAGCAGTATTGTTATTTATTTTATTGAAGCAATTTATTTTAATATGCCCTTTTATAAATTGTTTTTTACTCAACAGCGTAGCACTCATCTCCTCCCCAACATCGTTAGGGATGACTCACCTGCTCGTATCTCAACTTAAAAAGTTGAGCCGTTGAGTTAGAATATACTCCTAAATTAATTTTTACTCCAAATATTTAGAACTTCCTACTTTCCTAATCTGCTCAACTAGATTTTGCCCAAGCAAAATCGACTAAACTTCTCAACCAAAATATACACACTCCTACGTAAGCTAGCGTTGACTATTTAAACAATCTAAGTATCAATGCTTCTAAAGCCAAAAATATCAAAGCAGCGATGATAAACCATTTCCAAAGTACTTTTCCGTGACTTCGCTCTCCTACCATTGCCTTCATATCTGTATTTTCATTGGCTTCCAACATACTCATTTTTGGTCCTAGTTGACTTTCTAAATCATTGGCATTAAAATATTTTAAATCAGATTCTTTTCTGTCGTAATTGAATGCAAATTTATTCTGAATTTCTGAATCTCCCAAAATTAAATCATAAAATCCTGCTTCTTTGATTTGATTATTAATTCCAAGGAGCATTTTGGAACCGATATTCTTTTGTTCTGGTATAAACTCATCTTTTTTACCTTTGAATTTATATACTAATTCATTTTCAGATGCTTTATTTGAAATTGCAATTTGTTCATCTTTCCCAATAAAATAGGCGATATTTTTGTTTTTTGCTGCAAAAATTGCCATTTTATACAACATGGGTACGAATATCTCTCCACTTTGAACCAAGTCATTTTTTTCTTTATCTAACGGTGCCGCACATAGGTAAACTCGTCCTGATCCTAATACGTATTTCCCGAGATAAGTAGATCCATCTCTATATTTTAAAATGGGCTCTTCTCCACGAGATGTAAAATTACTCAAATTGAAATTTCCTTGGGTAATTGGCAATTTCATAGCATGACCATTGCGTTCAAATACATCATGGAAAACAAATTCTTCGGTATTGACCGTACTCACTTTTCGCTCAATAGCTTCAAAACTTTTTAATTCATTTATGGCAATACTTTCTAAAAATGGATTATAATTATTAACACTCGCATTTGCTGATGGAAAAATCAATAAATTACCCCCATTTTGCACATATTGAGCCAATTCGGATGACAATCCACTAGAAATAGATGTCAAATCATTCAAAATTATCAATTGATAGTTGGGAAGGGCAGCATATTCTATATTTTGACTATTCTCATTTTTGATTTTAAAATACGGCACTCCTGAAAATACTGCATCTAAATATTTATTGGGTTGAGCTTGATTGATTACCAAAATATTAATCTCATTCGCTACATTAAAAGTGAAAAAATAATTGTCATCAAATTGAATGGGATAATCGGTAATATTCAATTCTCCTTCATGCCATCCTTTTTGCAAAACTGAAATATTCACTGTATCTGTGACCGATGCATTTGCAGGGATATTCAGCGTGCCAACAGGCTTGGTCTGTCCATCCATCTTTAAGGATAAACGCACATTGTCGATTGCTTCATCCGAGTAATTTCGCACTTTTACCACCATCGGATTTACTTGATTCATCAATTGAATTGGAGACACAAACCATGCACTATCGATACTTACATTCTTTTCCTGTACGGATTGCATGGGCAATAAAGAAACGTCCACACTTGTGTCCTTAAATGCTCCTAAATTGGTAATATTTTTTTGAAAATCTGATATTACATAAGCTATTTTTTCAGTAGAAGTTTGAGCATTCAGGGTTTGTGTTTGTCTATTCAACACTTGACTCAAATTTCTAACCGAAGGAGTTGGTTTGATCTCATCAATTAGACTCATCGCATCTTCTTGACTCAATAATCGTTGGTGGCGTCCTTCAAAATCATTGGTTAATATCTGAAAATGATCTTCCACTCCATATGCAGAGATGATATTTCTTGCATTGGATTTTGCTTTTTCCAACAAAGGCACATCACTACTCAATGCATTCATACTAAATGAATTATCGACAAAAACACTGATATTTTTCTCCCCTTGTTTGACTTGAGCATCTTTTAATGGAATAAAAGGTTGTGCAAAAGCAAATACCAAAGCCGCAATTGCCAGCAAACGCATCAAAAGCACCAATAAATTTTTTAATTTTTGCCTAGAATTGGTTTCTTCTTTGACTTCTTTAAGAAATTTGACATTGGTAAAATACACCTTCTTAAATCTTCTAAAATAGAATAGGTGAATGATGATTGGCAGTGCCAAAAGACCAAGTGCGTAGAGAAATGATGGATATAAAAATTGCATATATTACAAAAGTAGTATTAAATTATGGTTTCGTGTTATTGAATACCTACTTAATACGTTTTTTTATTGGAATTGTTTTTTGAAAGGCAGCTTTTTGATTAATCAACTCATTTTTTGTTTCGGTTCTACCGTAATTTCAGACCCTTCTGCCAACATCACAGAACTAGGCTCTAGTTGATTGATAAAAGCAAAATCATTCCCATAATTCAAAGCAAAATCAATATTAATTTCATAATCAATCACCGAATATTTATCCCATCTTGGATGCGTAACTTCATATTCATTCGTTTTTTGATCATTAATTTTTGCATATCCCCAATAATGTTCGGTGATAAACTCTGTTTCACTACCTACGGCAATCTTAGAAGGCATTTTTTCGGCTATTACTTTAAGAAATTGCCAATTTGACTTATTTTGCCATTTGTATTCCACCATTTGGTTATTTCCATCATCTTTCCATTCATGTGACATAGGCATGGTTTCATAATTTTCATTATAAACCCAATTGGCGACCAAAGTCAGAGCTTGTTTAGGAACAATTTCTTTGATAAATACCACTCCCCTTTTCCATGCTCCCCGATCAAATCGCTTAACATAAAAACGAAGATTTACTTCTTCAAAATTAGTATGAAATTGAATTTTCACACCTAATAATTTGGTATTCAAAAACATGAATCCAACTACACTTATGTAACATTTGTCATTCCAAAAATC
>CAZOHX010000305.1:2574-4353 GCA_964579315.1 uncultured Saprospiraceae bacterium | reverse complement strand
TACTTAATTTCATTGGATGATAAGTAGGTGTACGTATGTATTATATTGTAATACATTTGGCTACTCACATAATGTTCATGGAAAAGTCTTACGTCCAACTATTCCAATAATGTTTTGTGTAGTTAATTTCTATGAGTTGGTAATTCAATAATGATGCCAATGTGGGGTGCAAATACTTTGATTTCAATGATTTATGATATGTAACAAATAAAAAGTCAAAATAAAAATTATTTGTTATATAGTTTGCTTATATTTGTAATAATACTTTTTGAAAAATCTGTTTAAAAACACCTATTTTTATGAAAATTTACTTTTTGTTTTTATCCATTATTATGTTGGGGCATTTAAATTTGATGAATGCTCAAAATCAGTTAGATGACTATTTGTATTTAAATCAAAATATTGTTGAAAAATCTAAAAGACATGAAGCAAAGTATCTTGATCAACGAGTCACTGCTATAAGTTATCATAGCTATACGCTAGAAAGATATGATTCAGTTAGAAATTTTTATGCAAAACCCATGGATGCATTGGTGAGTATTCGTACGGGTTACCGTCAAAATGATGATGGTGTTTTTCAGAATAGATATACGGATACTTTAACTTATGATGATAAAAACAGGGTAATTCGGTCTATTTCTTATGTTTGGGATGAAGACTTGAATAAATATGTAGCAAATCGGTTAGCAATAACATCTTTTGATGAAAATGGAAATTCTATCAAAATATCTCAAAAGTTTGATGTAGTATCCAATCAGTGGCTTAATTCTTATAAGTTGGAAGAAATATATTTCCCATCCACAGATGTTTTAAAATTCTTTTTTTATTATGTTTGGAATAATGTTACATCTGAATGGGTGCTTAGTACAAAAGAAACCTACAATATGGATGGTTGGTTGCTAGAAAGTGTTTATTATTATTTAATAGTTGACCCAGTAGAAGCAGACAAAAAAGTAATTGAAAGAGATGAAAATAATGAGATATTGACGATTACATCTTATGAATTGGATAGCTTGAATCAATTTGTTAAATCATACTTTGAAGATTTTAAACGTATAAATGATACTTTAAAACATAAGTTTTATTACTCTTGGAATGCTGATCAGATGGATTGGGATTTGCAACAAAAAACAATCATCATAAATAATGAAAATCAAGATATTTTATCTTGGACAGTTTTAGATTTGGTAAATCCAAATGAATTTGTTAATAATTTTAGGCTTACCTATGAATTTGATGATAATGGCAACGAAATTTTACAAACATATCATGTCTGGGAAAGCAGTACTAATTCATGGAGACCATCGCGTCAATATCGTTCTGAGTATGAAAATAATAATTTGATTAGCAATATTACATCTACTTGGGATGATGCAAGTGCTCAATTAGTACCTACAATTGATAGAAAATATCAGTATAATTCTTTTGGAAATCGAACCCGTTATGATAAAAAGGAATGGTATTATGATATAGAAGAATGGGTCATGAAATATCAAGCTAAATGGTATTATGAAGATTATGAAAATGGACTATCCGCTATTCGCAAATTACCTGATTTTGATGGCACTGTATTTCCTAATCCAAGTGAAAATTATTTAACTTTTGATATAAATCTTCAGCATAATATATCTTGTGAATTATCAATTTATACAGCAACAGGTCAATTTTTATGTAAAAAGCAGATTTTAAACCATCATCAAGTTGATATTCATGATTTACCATCTGGTCCTTATATCTTTATTTTAAAAAATGAAAATTTAAACTATTCAGCAACGGGGC
>CAZOHX010000305.1:0-2474 GCA_964579315.1 uncultured Saprospiraceae bacterium | reverse complement strand
CGACTAATTTTTTTAACTAAAATTAAAGATTCTAACCTTTTTATCTATACTTTTGCCCCGTTGGTAGATTCTTTTACCGATTTCTTCCAAATTAAACCGACTTTTAGCGATTATTTACATCATTTAAAATCATTTTTATAATGAATAAATTTACTATTGGTAGTACTTTAGCTATCATCTCAATTATATTTTCGGCTTGTACAGGTACAAAAAATGTAACCAAAATGCCAGCTAAAACTTTTAATCCTGTGATTACTAAAAATAGTTATTTCAAAAATCTAGATCTTTCTGTCTCTCCAAAGGATGATTTTTTTCGTTTTGTGAATGGAAAATGGTTGGATCATGCCGAGATACCAGCAGATCAAGGTACTTGGGGAAGTTTTAATGAATTAGTAGAACGCAATGATTCTATTACTTTAAATGTTGTGAAATCTGCAATGAAAAGTGGTAAGTATCCAAAAGGAACGGATCAATATAAAGCTGGGCTTCTTTTTAACTCGTTCTTGGATTTTAAAAGTAGAAACAAATTAGGTATAAAACCACTTATGCCTATTTTAAAAAGAATTAATGCTATTCAAAATACAGATCAATTAGTAGCTTTTTTACAAGAAGAAGAACAGTATGGCGGAGCAGGACTTTTTGGTTTCGGACCAGGTCCTGATTTGAAAAATAGTTCTATCACTGTGGCGTGGGTTGCTCCCGGACCATTAGGCTTGTCACGAGATTATTATGTAGATGAGGATAAGAAAGATATTTTGGCAAAATATGAAAAGCATATTGCTCGTATGCTTCAATTTCTAGGAGATAATGCAAAAACTGCCGCTGAAAAAGCAAAAAGAATTTTGGCATTGGAAACTAAAATGGCAGTGGTGCGATTTACAAAAGAAGAATCACGAAACCCTGAATTGAGTTATAATCCAATGTCTTTGGATGAACTTTCCAAACTTTCACCACTTGTGGATTGGAAAAAATATTTTACTGCTTTTGGTGTACAAAATGAAAAATCTTTTATCGTGGCTCAACCAAAATATATGGAAACGGTTAACGATATTTTGAAAAATACACCACTTTCTGAAATCAAAGAATATTTGACTTGGACACTTATTGATGGAAATGCAAGTGCTTTTTCACAGGAAATTGATAATGCTAATTTTGATTTTTATGGCAAGGATTTGAGAGGATTGGAACAACAGCGGTCTGATGAAAAAAGAGCATTGGGTACAGTCAATGGTAGCGTTGGTTTTGCTGTCGGAAAATTATATGTGGATCAAGTTTTTTCTGAAGCAGCTAAAACTAGAGTGAAAAATATGGTGATGAGTATTATTGATGAATACAAATCTCGTATCAATGCACTGAAATGGATGTCGCCTACGACGAAAAAACAAGCAATAGGTAAATTAAATGCATTGACTATTAAGGTGGGCTATCCTGATAAATGGAAAGATTATAGTACTTTGAAATTAAAATCTTATGATGAAGGTGGATCGCTTTTTTCTAATAGAAGAAGTGTGAAAGCTTGGAATTTTCAAGATGATTTATCTAAATTGGGTAAGCCCGTGGATAAAACAGAATGGGGAATGACTCCTCAAAGAGTAAATGCTTACTATAATCCTTTGTTTAATGAAATCGTTTTTCCTGCGGCTATTTTACAACCGCCATTTTTTGATTTCAAAGCAGATGATGCAGTGGTTTATGGTGCTATTGGGGCAGTGATTGGTCATGAAATATCGCATGGTTTTGATGATCAAGGGGCTCGTTTTGATAAAAATGGCAATATGACCAATTGGTGGACAGAAGAAGATTTGAAGGCTTTTAAAGGTTTAGGTGATGCACTTGTAAAGCATTATGATGCTTATGAACCTATTCCTGGTGTTCATGTAAATGGTACTTTTACCTTGGGTGAAAATATTGGTGACCTGGGTGGTGTGAATGTAGCATATAGTGCTTTAATGAAAAATTTGAAAAAGAATGGAAATCCGGGATTGATTGATGGATTGACTCAACAACAGCGTTTCTTTATGGCTTGGAGTACTATTTGGAGAACTAAAATGAGAGAAAAGGCATTGAAACAGCGTATCGCTACGGATCCACACTCGCCTGGTATGGTCAGAGCTGTGGCCCCAATCGTACTTATGGATGAGTTTTATGATGCATTCGGTATAAAAGCAGGGGATAAAATGTATGTGGCTCCAGAAAAAAGAGTAAAAATTTGGTAATAGACCAATAGTTATAAATTTTACTAAAAAAGCTGTACATTTGAATATTATTAAATGTGCAGCTTTTTTTGTCATCAATCGCCTTATTATGAAAACAATCATCCATAACTTTATATTAGTTCTTTGTTTATTTCCTTTATTATTATTGGGGCAAAGAACAGAGTTCAAAGTATTGAATTTGAATATTGATGCTCAAAATGATAAAAATATCTTTGAATTTCCTTTTTCTGAAAAAGCCCCATTTTATACCGTTTGTTT
>CAZOHX010000304.1:0-4373 GCA_964579315.1 uncultured Saprospiraceae bacterium | reverse complement strand
ATGGGAGCAATTGTATCAATTTTGGGATTTTCAGTCACTGCTTGGACATTGTTAAATCATTCTTTTAAAGTATCACAAGTCCCATTGGATGCAAGTGTTTCTAATATAGGTGTCAAAATGTTGAGTATGGAGCGAAATGGATTTGTGCTTCCTTTTGAGGTGATTAGTATATTATTATTGGCTGCGATGGTAGCTGCGATTATAGTTGCAAAGCAAAAGATTAAAAAAGTAAGCGAATGAGTATAAATATAGCACATATAATAGTCGTCACGAGTCTCATGTTTTTTATTGGAATTTATGGATTTATAACTCGACGAAATTTAATAACCATATTAATGTCTGTGGAATTAATGCTAAATGCGGTAGCTATCAATTTTGTGGTTTTTAATAAGTTTTTATTTCCCCAACAAATTCATGGCGTGTTGTTTTCTCTTTTTATCCTTGCCGTTGCAGCAGCAGAAGTCGCTATTGCAATTGCTATTATCATACATTTATATCGTTTGAGCAATTCGATTGATGTGGAGGAGATTGAGACGTTAAAAAATTAAGAAGTTATTATAAAAATGAAAATATGAATTGGTCATATACAATATGGATTCCGTTGTTGCCTTTTATTGGTTTTTTGATAATTGGTCTTTTTACAGGGAAATTGAAGGAAAAAGTATCTGGATTGATTGGGATTACTGCGATAAGTGGATCAGCATTGTTGTCTTACTATACGGCTTTCAAATACTTTTTTGAATATGGTAATAAAGATGGTACTTGGCTGACGTTTATTGGTTATGCCCAGCGATTTATTAATTTCGGAGACAGATTACACTTCGATATGGGTACACTCATCGATCCAATATCCGTCATGATGTTGGTGGTGGTATCGACCATTTCTTTGATGGTCCATATATATAGTATGGGCTACATGAAGGGAGAGCATGGTTTTTATAGATATTATGCTTTTTTGGGATTATTTTCCTTTTCAATGTTTGGATTGGTATTGGCTACAAATTTATTTCAAATATACTTTTTTTGGGAATTGGTAGGGGTGAGTTCATATTTATTAATTGGTTTCTATTACGATAAACCCACTGCGGTAGCCGCTTCAAAGAAAGCATTTATTGTAACGAGATTTGCAGATTTAGGCTTTTTGTTGGGAATTTTATTGATGTCCCAGTATTCAGGAACGTTTGATTTTATAGCTTTAAATGGAGAACATGGTCCTGTCTTGGCGAATCCTTCTATCGGAACATTTATGGGATTGTCTGTTTTTACTTGGGCATTGATGTTGATGTTTGTAGGAGGAGCGGGTAAATCTGCTATGTTTCCACTTCATATTTGGTTGCCAGATGCGATGGAAGGTCCTACGCCAGTTTCAGCTTTGATTCATGCGGCAACGATGGTCGTCGCAGGGGTGTATTTGGTTGCACGAATGTTTCCTTTGTTCCATGGATTAGATGATGGTTTTGCCTTGCATTTAGTAGCTTATGTTGGGGCTTTTAGTTCTTTATTTGCAGCGATTATTGCCATGACACAGATGGATATCAAACGAGTTTTAGCCTTTTCAACCATGTCGCAAATTGGTTATATGATGCTTGCCTTAGGGGTGTCTGGATATGAAGGACATCATGGTTTAGGATATATGGCAGCCATGTTTCATTTGTTTACACATGCGATGTTTAAGGCTTTATTGTTTTTAGGAGCAGGGGCTATTATTCATGCAGTTCATAGCAATTTGATGACTAAAATGGGCGGATTGAGAAAATCCATGCCTATCACACATATCACATTTTTGGTGGCATGTTTGGCTATTTCAGGGATTCCCCCATTTGCAGGATTCTTTTCAAAAGATGAGATTTTGGTTGCAGCATTTGAGCACCATAAATTATTGTTTTTGATTGAATATATTGTAGCAGGTATGACTGCATTTTATATGTTTCGTATTTATTTTATGGTATTTTGGGGGGAAGAGAAAAAGTATGCACATCCTCCACATGAAGGTCCAATGTCTATGAATATTCCTTTGATTATTTTAGGAATTGCAGCAGCGACTGTAGGGTTTATTCCATTTAGTCATTATGTGACAGCGGATCATCATGCATTTAATACTCATTTTGAAATTGCGTTGGCAGGAGCTTCTGTATTGATTGGTGTGGTCGGCATCGTAGTGGCAATGGTATTGTATAAAGAAAAGAATGAAAAACCAGCGAATATTGCAAATGCACTAGGTGTGTTTTATAGATGGGCAAAGGATAAATTTTATATGGATGAAATATATATGTTTGTAACGCATAAAATTATTTTTAATTTAATTTCTACACCAATCGCTTGGTTTGATAGGCATATTGTTGATGGTTTTATGAATTTAGTGGGGGATAGTGTGAAAGGTACTTCTGCTTCAATCAAGGGTGTACAATCTGGAAAAGTACAGCAATATGGATTTTCATTTGTTGCAGCTATTTTGGCTTTTGTATTGGCATTTTTGTATTGGATGGGGTAAGGTTAATTGTTAATTATTAATTGTTAATTATGGAATGGATTTTAGCATTTGGGATTATAAATTTAAAGAGGGAAAGGAAATAACCTAATAATCCAATAATCCAATAAACATTTGATTATAGATTTAAGGGAGAAATAGAATAAAAAAAAACAGAAAAATGGATATACTCACATTATTAGTGGTCATACCTGTGCTTACGGTGATTGGTTTGATGTTTACCAAGACAAGTCAACAAGCGAGATTGGTAGCAGTGGTTGGAATGGGGATACAGTTGCTCCATTCAATTAATGTCATGTTGCGATATAGAGCGGCAAGGGCAGGAGGAGAAACTGCTGAAATGTTATTCACCAAAGATGTCGTTTGGTTCAAGCAATTCAATATTCATTATTTTATTGGAGTAGATGGTATTTCCGTATCGATGATATTATTGACTTCGATTATTACACTAGCTGGGGTATTGATTTCATGGAGTATCAAAGATTTGACAAAAGAGTTTTTTATATCTTTATTGGTCTTGTCCACGGGAGTATTTGGATTTTTTATTAGTTTGGATTTATTCACTATGTTTCTATTTTATGAAGTAGCGGTGATACCGATGTATTTGTTGATTGGGATTTGGGGTACAGGTCCAAAGGAGTATTCTGCTATGAAATTGACCTTGATGTTGATGGCAGGATCTGCATTTTTGTTGGTCGGAATTTTAGGAATATATTTCAATTCGGCTCCAGAAGGGGGGCAATTAACGTATAATATTTTAGAAATTGCAAGGGTAAATATTCCATTAAGTGCTCAATTGTTTTTCTATCCATTGACCTTTGTTGGTTTTGGTGTATTGGGAGCATTATTTCCTTTTCATACATGGTCACCTGATGGTCACGCATCTGCACCTACGGCAGTATCTATGCTACATGCAGGTGTATTAATGAAGTTGGGAGGATACGGGATTTTACGAGTTTCGATGTATCTTATGCCTTTGGGTGCTGAAAATTGGGCATGGGTATTTATTATTTTAACCGCCATCGGTGTGATATATGGAGCTCTTGGAGCCGTAAAACAAACCGATTTAAAATATATCAACGCATATTCATCTGTAAGTCATTTGGCTTTGGTATTATTTGCCTTATTGATGATGGATAAAACTTCTTGGAATGGATCTGTTTTGCAAATGATTTCACATGGATTGATAACGGCACTTTTCTTTGCTTTGATCGGTATGATTTACGAACGGACACATACCCGAGATGTGTATAAAATGGGGGGATTAATGAAAATTTTACCTTTTATTTCTGCTATGTATGTCATTGTAGGATTGGCTTCGCTTGGGTTGCCTGGATTGAGTGGATTTGTAGCAGAGATGACCATTTTTGTAGGAGCATTTAGTCATCCAGATATGTTTCATCGTGCAACAACGGTGATAGCGGTAGCGTCGATTGTGGTTACAGCAGTTTATATATTGAGAGTAGTAGGGTTGATGTTGATGGGACCATTGAAAAACGAATCATTTGAAAATTTGCCACCAGCAAGATGGTATGAAAAAGCAGGAACGATACTTTTATTAGTATCTATCTTGGGAGTGGGATTAAGCCCCTTGTGGTTATCCGATATGATTTTAGAAAGTTTGGCACCCGTTATTGAACGATTGGCAGCATTACATTAAGATGAGAAAATAATAAAGAAAGAGAACGAAATTATGAATATAGCTAATTTTTTATTGATGAGAAATGAGTTATTGTTGATAGCAATAATTCTAATTTTACTGGTAGTTGAAATATTACTCACAGATAAGGATAAATCAAAATTGGTTTCCATTGCTATTGGATTGTTTTTCGTGCAAACCATAGTGTCCGTGCTCCCCATAGACGAAGGAAAGATGTTTGGGGGA